>NZ_JALDUC010000024.1:0-738 GCF_023109235.1 Streptococcus mitis | reverse complement strand
CCTATAAATATTATGGAGCCTATTTTTGTGTAGAAAAAAAGTCCCATATGACCTATAATGAAAAGCGACGAAACAACTCATTAGAAAGATTCATATGGAACCATTACATTTTATCATAAAACTGCTCGATATCAAAGACCCTAATGTCCAAATTATGGATGTTGTTAATAGAGATACCCACAAGGAAATCATCGCTAAACTGGATTATGAGGCCCCATCTTGTCCTGAATGTGGAAGTCAAATGAAGAAATATGACTTCCAAAAACCATCGAAAATTCCTTACCTTGAAACAACTGGTATGCCTACCAGAATCCTCCTTAAAAAGCGTCGTTTCAAGTGCTATCATTGCTCTAAAATGATGGTCTCACAGACCTCTCTCGTCGAGAAAAATCACCAAATTCCTCGTATTATCAACCAAAAAATTGCGCAAAAATTGATTGAAAAAACTTCTATGACCGATATCGCTCATCAACTGGCTATTTCAACTTCAACTGTCATTCGCAAGCTTAATGACTTCCGTTTTAAGCATGATTTTTCTCGTCTTCCAGAGATTATGTCTTGGGACGAGTATGCCTTTACCAAGGGAAAGATGAGTTTCATTGCACAAGATTTTGATAATCTTAACATCATCACTGTTCTTGAAGGCAGAACACAGGCTATCATACGAAATCACTTTCTGCGCTACGAGCGAGCTGTTCGTTGTCAGGTGAAAATCATTACGATGGATATGTTTAGTCC
>NZ_JALDUC010000023.1:0-802 GCF_023109235.1 Streptococcus mitis | reverse complement strand
GTACATGATTAAATTGATTGATCGTTACGGAATAGAGTTCGTCAAAAAAGGAAAGAATTGTTACTATTCTCCTGAACTAAAACAAGAGATCATTGATAAAGTTCTTCTTGAGGGGCATTCACAAATTAGGGCGTCTCTGGATTATGCTCTTCTAAGTAGTGGATTACTTTCGAATTGGCTGGCACAATATAAGAAAAACGGGTATACTATTGTTGAGAAAACAAGAGGGAGACCACCTAAAATGGGACGTAAGCCAAAGAAGAGATTTGAAGATATGACAGAATTAGAACGTCTTCAAGCAGAAAATGAGTACTTGAGAGCGGAGAATGCCATTCTAAAAAAGTTGAGAGAACTCCGATTGAGAGACGAAAAGGAGCAAGAAGAAAAACGGAAATTGTTCAAGGACTGGTAACAGAGTTTTCTTTAGATATCCTTCTAAAGATTATTAAACTTGCCCGTTCAACTTATTATTACCACTTAAAACAGCTGGATCAAAGCGATAAAGATTATGATATTAAAGCTGAAATTCAGTCAATTTATACTGAGCACAAAGGAAATTACGGCTATCGTCGCATGACTCTAGAATTACGAAATCGTGGCTTCGTAGTGAACCATAAGAAGGTGCAGCGTCTGATGAAAGTACTTGGTTTAACGGCTCGAATTCGCCGTAAACGGAAGTATTCTTCATACCAAGGAGAGGTTGGCAAGAAAGCAGATAATCTTATTCAACGTCAATTTGAAGCAACCAAACCAATGCAAAAGTGCTACACAGATGTGACAGAATTTGCCATTCCAGCAAGCA
>NZ_JALDUC010000022.1:0-1530 GCF_023109235.1 Streptococcus mitis | reverse complement strand
GGTAACTTCTCAAAGTAACTTCCACTTGCCTGACCAAAGTGGAAATTAGTCTAAAACGGATTTTTATGGTGGAATTAAGTGTGAGACGTTTGAGTTAGAAATGAGGCTCACTATGACAAAACATAAACACCTTACCCTTTCAGACCGTAATGATATCCAATTAGGCTTAGAGCGCAGTGAAACCTTCAAAGCTATTGGACAATCCATTCTAAAAGACCCGACTACTGTTTCTAAAGAAGTCAAACGAAACAGACAAATCCGAGAGTCTACATGCCATAACCTTCCTTGCCCTCTACTCGACAAAGCTCCCTTTGTCTGTAACGGCTGCCCTAAAAGAAGCCAAAATTGTGGCTATAAGAAGATTTTCTACCTCGCTAAGCAAGCTCAAAAACAGTACGAACAAACTCTTATCGAAGCTCGTGAAGGAACTCCTCTCAATTCCAAGACATTCTGGGACATGGACAAAGTCATTTCTGATGGTGTTAAAAAGGGCCAACACATCTATCATATCCTCAAAACTCACAACCTTGATGTCAGCTCCTCAACCGTCTATCGACACATCCGAAAAGGATACCTATCTATCGCTCCTATTGACCTAGCCAGAGCCGTTAAATTCAAAGAAAGACGGAAAAGTAAGCTACCTTCCATCCCTAAAGAAGCTAAAAAAGGCCGTTCCTATGAGGATTTCCAAAATTATTTGGCTCTTAAGCAACTGAACTCTTGGCTGGAAATGGACACCGTTATGGGCAGGATGGGAGGTAAAGTCCTACTCACCTTCAACCTGTCTTTCTGTAACTTTATCTTCGCTAGACTTCTGGATAATAAAACTACCCTTGAGGTTACCAAACACCTCTATGACATCAAGAACACTCTTCACCAAGCGGACAAAGATTTCTTCCAACTCTTCCCTGTCATCCTGACAGATAATGGTGGAGAGTTTGCCAGGGTTGATGACATCGAAATGGATGTGCGAGGAGAGAGTAAACTCTTCTTTTGTGACCCTAATCGCTCTGACCAGAAAGGGAGAATTGAGAAAAATCACACGCTGATTCGCGACATTCTACCTAAGGAAACTTCTTTTGACAACTTAACTCAAGAGGACATCAATCTCGTTTGTTCGCATGTCAACAGTGTCAAACGTGCTGCTTTGAATGGAAAGTCAGCCTATGAACTCTTTGCCTTTACTTACGGAGAAGAGATTCCTAAACTTCTAGGTATTTCTAAAATACCTGCAGAAGACGTCTGTCAGTCGTCTAAATTACTCCAACATAAGTTCTAAAAACTAACCTTTAACCGCATTCAAACGTCTCACACTAACTTCCACCATAGCGGAACTTAATCTGAAACGCTTTCAGATGAGGGGATTTTGTGCGCTCTTTTTTCTATTCATTTTGGCTACAAAAACGATGAAATCAAGTATTAGTAAAACCAGTGGAACTTACCCTGACACGGATTTCCACTGGTTTTTACGATTTTTATCAGACTAACTTCCACTTGGATTAACGGTGGAAGTTAGTTTGGGAATTTAGC
>NZ_JALDUC010000021.1:0-3066 GCF_023109235.1 Streptococcus mitis | reverse complement strand
TCAACGTCAATTTGAAGCAACCAAACCAATGCAAAAGTGCTACACAGATGTGACAGAATTTGCCATTCCAGCAAGCAGCCAAAAGCTTTATTTATCACCAGTTTTAGATGGCTTTAACAGAGAAATTATCTCCTACAATCTTTCTACTTCGCCGAACTTAGTACAAATGAAAGCTATGCTAGAACAAGCCTTTACAGAGAACCATTACGAAAATACAATTCTCCATAGTGACCAAGGATGGCAATACCAACACGATTTCTATCATCATTTTTTAAAGAATAAGGGAATCCAACCATCTATGTCACGTAAGGGAAATAGTCCAGATAACGGTATGATGGAATCTTTCTTTGGCATTCTTAAGTCTGAAATGTTTTATGGTTATGAGAATACGTTTCAGTCACTTGAACACTTGGAACAAGCTATTGTAGACTATATTGATTACTACAACAACAAACGAATTAAGGTAAAACTAAAAGGACTTAGCCCTGTACAATACAGAACTAAATCCTTTGCTTAAATTAATTGTCTAACTTTTTGGGGTCAGTACAAGCTCTGGTAAGGCCTTTTTCTGAATCCAGTCACTATGCTTAACTGAAAAGCATGACTAGGAATACTATTGAATGTGGTTAGCTAAATCTTCCTGAGCTTTTTTATTTGACTCAGCTTTTTCTTTCAGCCATTTTTCATAGAGTTCTTGGTACTGTTTAGCGGTTACTGGCTCTTTTTGCAATTCAACATATTTGTAGTTGTCCGCATTTCCCTTATGACCAACAAATGAGAATGGTCCTGTAAACGGTACAGTCTTACGGAAGATTGGGTTAGCTCCACCACTTTGAACTGGTAGGAAGAGGGCACTATCTGTCAACCAAGCTTGAGCTTCAGCATATTTTTCATAGCGAGCTTGAGTATCTGTGATTTCCGCATCAGCCTGATCCAAGAGTTTCTTGTAGTCAGAAAGACCAATCTTGTCCTTGACTTCCTTGTCTTTTCCTTCAGACAAGCCCATGTTTTTCAACTGAGAACCTGTCTCTGGATCAAGAATAGCTAGGTAAGTCTTAGGATCTGAGTAGTCTCCACCCCATCCTGATATGTCAATATCATAGTCTTTTTGTTCTGCTGTATCTGCAAAGTAGGTTGCTTGGTCTTTTTCATCTGGAGAAAGTTGGATAACATCGATAACTACATTCTCCTTACCAAGGTTTTCTTCCACTGTTTGTTTGAAAGATCCAGCTTGTTGCACATCCAACTTAGCAGTCTGGTCAACTGGCATATCCAAATGAATTGGGAAAGTTACTCCCTGTGCTTGCAGACTTTCTTTGGCCTTGGCAAACTTCTCTTTGGCCTTTTCAGGATTCAAGAAGGCTTGCTTACCATCGTTTAGATTGATATTTGCCCAATCTTTACCATAGTTGACAATTTTCTCATTAACAACATCACCGAAGTTCTTATCACCAACTTGGACAAAGTCACTTGGTGTAACCGTATTACGCAAGATACGGTCTGCTCCTTCTTCACCATTTGTCTGTGCTGCATAAGCATGACGGTCAAAGGCAAAGTTGATAGCCTGACGGAAATCTTTATTTTGCATAGCTGCGCGTGAATCTGTCTTTTCCTTATCAGACTGTTTCATAGTTTGCTTGTAGCTTTGACGATTCACGTTGAAAAGATAGTAGAAAGTAACTGAGTTTTGTGGTGTATAGGTAATCTTGTCCTCATTTCCCTTCTTGAGTTCAGCAAAGACTGAACTTGTTGGGAAGATACGGCCATCTGTATAGTTACCATCCAAGAAACCTCTAGCAATGCTGTCTTGGTCAGAACCGTCAAAGAAAGAGAGTTTCACTTTCTCGATTTTAACATTGTCCTTATCCCAGTAATTAGGATTTTTATCAAGTTCAATCAAAGATTTGGATGAGAAAGATTTAAACAAGTAAGGACCATTTGACAAGATACTTGATGGTGTTACGCTTCCAAAGTCATCTCCTTTAGACTTCAAGAAGGCTTCATTTACAGGATTAAGGATACTTGCTGTTGTTTTAGAGTTCCAATAAGTCTCAGGTTGGTTGAGAGTGTATTGTAGAGTGTAATCATCCACTGCCTTAACACCAACAGTTCCAAAATCAGATGATTTCCCTTCAACATAGTCTGCTAGTCCCTTGATAGAGTCTTGTACCAAGTACAAGTTTTCAGCCTTTTTATCAGCCGCATACTTGAGACCAGTCACAAAGTCATGAGCTGTTACGTCCGCATACTCTTCTCCTTCAGAAGTGTACCATTTAGCTCCCTGACGGATCTTATAAGTGTAAGTCAAGCCATCTTTTGACACTGTCCATGACTCAGCCATAGAGGGGATGAGATTGCCATACTGGTCATTTTCCAACAACCCATCAATCAAGTTGGTTGTGATACTAGATGTAGAGTCTCGTGTAGAGGTAATGTAATCCAAGGTATCAGGGTTACTGACAAAGATATAAGAGTATGTCTTGTCTGCATTGCTTGATTGGGAAGACCCACATGCCGCTAGAGCTAGACCTGCTGTCAAAGCCATAGCTCCAAAAAGCATAACTTTTGATTTCTTCATGATTATTCTCCATTTTTTACAGTATGTGAAATATTATACACTATTTGAGCAAAAATATAAAGCCTTTTTGAACTTTTTTACAAAAATAAAAATCAGTAGACTCGAGTTCCTACTGATTTTTGTTATGGTTCGTTTGGATTATGCAGCCAAAACTTTGCGTCCTTTACGACGACGAGCTGCCAATACGCGACGACCGTTTTTAGTTGACATACGGTTACGGAATCCGTGTTTGCGCGCACGACGAAGTTTACTTGGTTGATAAGTACGTTTCACGATGAATACCTCCTCATAGATTTTGTATTCGTTTAGCCGGCTATAAAGTGATCAGTTACTAAACATACTTTACTATTCTATCTGATTCTTTCACTTTTGTCAATAGCTCAAGGCAAATGTTTCCAGCTTTTTCGAATGGGTAACTTCTCAAAGTAACTTCCACTTGCCTGACCAAAGTGGAAATTAGTCTAAAACGGATTTTTATGGTGGAATTA
>NZ_JALDUC010000020.1:0-4732 GCF_023109235.1 Streptococcus mitis | reverse complement strand
TAATTCCACCATAAAAATCCGTTTTAGACTAATTTCCACTTTGGTCAGGCAAGTGGAAGTTACTTTGAGAAGTTACCAATGGAAAATAAGTCAAATTCACTCAGTAGAATAAAGCGCCAGCAACGTGAAAAAGTTTTGCGCTTTTCTATTCGTAAGTACAGTTTCGGTGCCGCTTCAGTTGCTGTTGCAGCGCTGATGTTTTTGGGTGCCCGAGTTGCGAGTGCGGATAGTGTGGTTCCAAACGCTCCACAATCTAATACGGCTAATGCGGGTGTAGTGAACCCTAAAGATAAGGTCGATTCGCCTGTGGATGTTACAGAATCTACTGAAAACAAAGTAGATGCAGGAAATCAAGCGCTTACAAATGCTGCACCTAGCGCGTCTACAGTTGATAAAGCCAAGTTGAAAAAAGCAGTTGAAGAGTTAAATGCTCTTCTTTCAACTAAATTAAACCTTGACGAATCAGTAGTCTCACCTGTTAAAGACAGACTTCAAAAAGGGAAAGAAGCCCTAGAAAGTTCTGAGCTAGCTCAAAAGGATATTGATGAGCTTGTAGAACTCTTGTCTAAAGATGTGACAGTCGTATCAGCTGCTAAGGAAGTAACTGAGGTTCAAGTAGATAAACAAGTAGATAAAACTGAGAAGCCAGCTGACAATCTAGCCAACCAATCTTCTCCTGAAGTAAGCGCAAGCGAAGAAGGTCAAACTGTATCAGCTAAAAAAGATACTTTGAAAGTATCTGTAGATCAATTGCAGGCAGCTGTTTTGGAATTGCCTGAGCATGAGACTAGCAAAGAAGTTCTTGAAAAAGCCAATGAACTATTGGGATTAGCTCAAGGTGTTCTTGAAAATACAACAGTTTCTCTGAACGATGTTGAAGAAATGAACAAACGTGTGAAGAGAATGTTTAACTCTGTTAAAAACGCTACAACACGTTTGACTTCAGGTGCTCGTGATTTACGTAATGGTCAGAGTATTCCTCGAGGAACACAGTTTAGAGCTTATACACCAATTAGTTCTTCGGGGGCATTGAAGAACGTTAAATATTTTGCTTCTTTGGATCCGAGGGTTGACGGACAAAAGACAAGAAATGATGATCCTGAATTTACAGAAAATAAGACGGTAATTAAATCATCTTATGAACAAGATAGTTCAGGTAAATGGATGGTCTATGATATTTTCTTCAATAATGATGGAAAATCTATAGTAGATCAAGCTTATGGTCAGCATTATTATTTCCAACCTCCGTTCAATATTATGGATGGTTCTAATACAGTAAAGAACTTAACTATTACTCGTTATCGTAATGTTGGTGGAAGAAGGCTTTCTGATGGAGGAAGAGGATTTGAAAAGGTTGGAGATACAGTTACAATTTCAGACCCTTGGAATCAGAAGCCTCACATCTTTGCAGGTGATAGAAGATCTTTGTATGATCCAAACTCAGGAGTAAGTCGTGCCAATCAACAACCGCAAGTGTTTAAAAATAATGCATTCAATCCTTTTTTAGATAAGGTTGTAAGAAAAACAGATGGAAGTTATACTGGTGGGGTCAGTTATACTCTTGGACTGGAAGTAGGTAAGGTAGATGCACCGTATGCGATTCATATGACCGCCAGAGTAAAATTGAAAGATAATGTGACAGAAACAGAAGCTGCTAATGGTAATGTGTATGCAGCCTCTGTGAACGCTGCGCCAAATGGAAAGCGATCATATGTTGTAGGTTCGATAGGAACAAGTTTAGCACCAAGAGATACGACACCGCCAACTATTACTGCAAATGGAGCAACAGTTACAAAAAATGAAAAAATTGTAGATATTCCAGTAACAGCTGAAGACAATAAAGGCGGAGTTGGAATGCGTCCAAATAATCCAATTGAAGTAACTGGATTACCAAAAGGATTAACATTTACGAATGGTAAAATTACTGGAACACCAACAGGCCCTGTAGGAAGTAGTACAGTAACTATTAAAGCCTATGATAAAAATGGAAACAAAGCTGAAAAAACAATTACCATTACAGTAAAAGATCAAGCGTCTAAGTACAATCCGACAGGAGAAACGCTAACAGTTAACCAAGGTCAAACGATTTCAGATGATGCAGTAAAAGCAAAAGTGAAAAATTATGGCCCAGGAACATTAACAGTTGTAAGCAAACCATCAACAGCAAAAGCAGGAAACGTTGGGAATGCGGTAGTGAAAGTAACATACCCAGATGGATCGTCTGAGAATGTAAATGTACCAGTTACAGTACTAGAAGCACCAGATACACAACCTCCAACATTAGCTATTACACCAGCTAACCAAACAGTAGTAGAAGGTGAAACAGTAACATTCACATTAACAGCAAAAGATAATAAAGTTGTTAAAATAGACGGTACTGATTTCACTACAAAATATGGTAACAGACTTCTGTCTGGTAAAGCAACAAATACTAATGTAAAAATTACTGATACTGAAAAAGTAACTAAAATTACTATTACTACAAGTAAAGAGGATGTCGGTAAAACAAATACGATTACTTTCAATGCTAGTGACAATGTTGGTAATAAAGCTAAGCCAGTAACTTTCACATTCAATGTAACACCACGTGATACTCAAAAACCAGAAGCAACGTTAAATGGTGTTCGTTTGACAGAAAATGCCAATACACCTATATTTACTGTGTACCGAGGAGCGACATTTAACCCAGAACTAAAAGTATGGGATAATTCTGGTGTGATTTCTAAAGTAGAAGTTAAGGGAGGACTTCCAAAAGGAGTAACTGCTTCTACATTTACAGCACAAACAGGTAAAACTGAAAAAACTCCATATGCAACGCGTTTATCTTCTGGTACTGTATTGAATACTGAAACTTTAGGAGAACATGAAGCAACTCTACATGTTGAAGGAAGTAGTGCTACTGATAGTCGTGATTTGAAATTCAAATATCGTGTAGTGGATATTGAAACAAGAAATCTAGAAAACGGTATCGCAAAAGTACCAGTAGCTTCAACATTGAATGTAGCCAATAGTGGTAAAAACATTGATGCCCATAGATATCTTAAAGTTGTAGATAGTGAAGATAAAGCAGATCGTGGAAATAATTATTTACCAAGTGGTATGACCTGGACATGGAAACAAGGTGATAAATTAGATCCAGGAACAACACTAGATAACTCAGGGAAATATACTCGAAACGCAACAGCAGTATTCCCAGATACTAGCAAAAATTCTATTACGGATGTAAATAGTACAACTAGAACAACATTTGCACCTGCAGAAATCAAGCGTCAAGTAGTGTTGGCAGTAACACCAACAGTACCTAGTATAGTAGGTAATGAGGATGGTAGTGTAACAATAACACCACCAACACGCCCTAATAGTACTAATCCTCAGGATATTGATACAATTACCCTTACTTATGTACCAACAGGTAAGACTACACCAGAAACTGTAATAGTTACAAAATCAGGAAATACTTGGACAGCAACCGTAAATGGTAAAACAACGGATAAAGTATCAGTAACACCTGCAGGAGTTGTAACAATTTCTGATGCTGAAGTTGCAGATAAAACAGAAGTAACTGCAAAAGTTTCTAAGAGAATTGATAATAATCTTACTCTTGAGAGTCCTGTAGCTAGAGGGACAGCAAATGGACCTTTGGCAGCTGAGGTTACACCACCAGCACCAGTTACGGAAAAAGCACCAATTACACCAGTAACAGTAGTAACACCAAACAAACCAGGCTCAACAATCACTACAGAAACACCAGTCAATGGTTTAACAGTAGATGGCGATGGTAACTTAACTGGAACACCAACTGTTACAGACTGGGGTAAAGATGAAGAAGAACGTAAGATCATCATCCCAGTTAAAGTGAAGAAGGGCAACGAAGAAGTTGTTGTGAATGTACCAGTTACAATTCAACGCGATACAGATGGAGACGGTATCCCAGATAAAGTAGATCCAGATGATGACAACGATGGAATTCCAGATGAGGAAGAAATCACAAATGGAACAGATCCAAAAGTAGCGAATGGATTAACAGGAACAGTAACAGGAAAAACTGTACCAGAAAAAACACCAGTACCAGCAAATACTAAGGTAGTAACACCAAACAAACCAGGCACAACGATTACAGTAGATAATCCAGTAAATGGTTTAACAGTAGATAACGGTGGAAATCTAGTAGGAACACCAACAGTAACAGATTGGGGACCAAAAGAAGAAGAACGTACAGTAGAGATTCCAGTTAAACTGAAGCGTGGAACAGAAGAAGTTGTAGTCAAAGTTCCAGTTAAAATTCAACGTGATACAGATGGAGACGGTATTCCAGATGTGACCGATCCAGATGATGACAACGATGGAATTCCAGACAAGGATGAAGAGAACAATGGAACAGATCCTAAGACACCAACAACTCAAACTCCTACAATCGAAATTACTCAACAACCAAATGGAAATGCGATTGTAACGCCTAAGAAACCAGATGGAACAACATATCCACCAGGAACTAAGGTAGAAATCCCAGGAGAAGATGGAACAACAATCACAGTAACAATTGGTGACAATGGTTCAGGTGAAGTACCAAATGACAAACTTCCTAAGAAAGATGTCCCAGGTACAGGAACAGTAACCGAACCTAATAAGAATCCATCGAAACCAGTAGATGTAACAACACCAGCCCGTAAGACACCAACATTAGAAGTTGAACAAGATCCTAAGACAGGTGATGTAACAGTAACACCGAAGA
>NZ_JALDUC010000019.1:0-4940 GCF_023109235.1 Streptococcus mitis | reverse complement strand
AAAAAACAATAAATCTGTCAGTGACAGAAATGAGTGAGAACTCAAACTTTTAATGAGAGTTTGATCCTGGCTCAGGACGAACGCTGGCGGCGTGCCTAATACATGCAAGTAGAACGCTGAAGGAGGAGCTTGCTTCTCCGGATGAGTTGCGAACGGGTGAGTAACGCGTAGGTAACCTGCCTGGTAGCGGGGGATAACTATTGGAAACGATAGCTAATACCGCATAAGAGTAGATGTTGCATGACATTTGCTTAAAAGGTGCAATTGCATCACTACCAGATGGACCTGCGTTGTATTAGCTAGTTGGTGGGGTAACGGCTCACCAAGGCGACGATACATAGCCGACCTGAGAGGGTGATCGGCCACACTGGGACTGAGACACGGCCCAGACTCCTACGGGAGGCAGCAGTAGGGAATCTTCGGCAATGGACGGAAGTCTGACCGAGCAACGCCGCGTGAGTGAAGAAGGTTTTCGGATCGTAAAGCTCTGTTGTAAGAGAAGAACGAGTGTGAGAGTGGAAAGTTCACACTGTGACGGTATCTTACCAGAAAGGGACGGCTAACTACGTGCCAGCAGCCGCGGTAATACGTAGGTCCCGAGCGTTGTCCGGATTTATTGGGCGTAAAGCGAGCGCAGGCGGTTAGATAAGTCTGAAGTTAAAGGCTGTGGCTTAACCATAGTACGCTTTGGAAACTGTTTAACTTGAGTGCAAGAGGGGAGAGTGGAATTCCATGTGTAGCGGTGAAATGCGTAGATATATGGAGGAACACCGGTGGCGAAAGCGGCTCTCTGGCTTGTAACTGACGCTGAGGCTCGAAAGCGTGGGGAGCAAACAGGATTAGATACCCTGGTAGTCCACGCCGTAAACGATGAGTGCTAGGTGTTAGACCCTTTCCGGGGTTTAGTGCCGCAGCTAACGCATTAAGCACTCCGCCTGGGGAGTACGACCGCAAGGTTGAAACTCAAAGGAATTGACGGGGGCCCGCACAAGCGGTGGAGCATGTGGTTTAATTCGAAGCAACGCGAAGAACCTTACCAGGTCTTGACATCCCTCTGACCGCTCTAGAGATAGAGTTTTCCTTCGGGACAGAGGTGACAGGTGGTGCATGGTTGTCGTCAGCTCGTGTCGTGAGATGTTGGGTTAAGTCCCGCAACGAGCGCAACCCCTATTGTTAGTTGCCATCATTCAGTTGGGCACTCTAGCGAGACTGCCGGTAATAAACCGGAGGAAGGTGGGGATGACGTCAAATCATCATGCCCCTTATGACCTGGGCTACACACGTGCTACAATGGCTGGTACAACGAGTCGCAAGCCGGTGACGGCAAGCTAATCTCTTAAAGCCAGTCTCAGTTCGGATTGTAGGCTGCAACTCGCCTACATGAAGTCGGAATCGCTAGTAATCGCGGATCAGCACGCCGCGGTGAATACGTTCCCGGGCCTTGTACACACCGCCCGTCACACCACGAGAGTTTGTAACACCCGAAGTCGGTGAGGTAACCGTAAGGAGCCAGCCGCCTAAGGTGGGATAGATGATTGGGGTGAAGTCGTAACAAGGTAGCCGTATCGGAAGGTGCGGCTGGATCACCTCCTTTCTAAGGATAAGGAACTGCGCATTGGTCTTGTTTAGTCTTGAGAGGTCTTGTGGGGCCTTAGCTCAGCTGGGAGAGCGCCTGCTTTGCACGCAGGAGGTCAGCGGTTCGATCCCGCTAGGCTCCATTGGTGAGAGATCACCAAGTAATGCACATTGAAAATTGAATATCTATATCAAATAGTAACAAGAAAATAAACCGAAAACGCTGTAGTATTAATAAGAGTTTATGACTGAAAGGTCAAAAAATAAGGTTAAGTTAATAAGGGCGCACGGTGGATGCCTTGGCACTAGGAGCCGAAGAAGGACGTGACAAACGACGATATGCCTTGGGTAGCTGTAAGTAAGCGATGATCCAGGGATTTCCGAATGGGGGAACCCAACAGGTACTACCTGTTACCCGCATCTGTTAAGGATGTGAGGAGGAAGACGCAGTGAACTGAAACATCTAAGTAGCTGCAGGAAGAGAAAGCAAAAGCGATTGCCTTAGTAGCGGCGAGCGAAACGGCAGGAGGGCAAACCGAAGAGTTTACTCTTCGGGGTTGTAGGACTGCAATGTGGACTCAAAGATTATAGAAGAATGATTTGGGAAGATCAGCCAAAGAGAGTAATAGCCTCGTATTTAAAATAGTCTTTGTACCTAGCAGTATCCTGAGTACGGCGGG
The DNA here is from genome assembly GCF_023109235.1 of Streptococcus mitis. Classification (GTDB taxonomy): domain Bacteria; phylum Bacillota; class Bacilli; order Lactobacillales; family Streptococcaceae; genus Streptococcus; species Streptococcus mitis_DA. Next base: position 2,685 of record NZ_JALDUC010000019.1, on the reverse strand, counting down.
ACACGTGAAATCCCGTCGGAATCTGGGAGGACCATCTCCCAACCCTAAATACTCCCTAGTGACCGATAGTGAACCAGTACCGTGAGGGAAAGGTGAAAAGCACCCCGGGAGGGGAGTGAAATAGAACCTGAAACCGTGTGCCTACAACAAGTTCGAGCCCGTTAATGGGTGAGAGCGTGCCTTTTGTAGAATGAACCGGCGAGTTACGTTATGATGCGAGGTTAAGTTGAAGAGACGGAGCCGTAGGGAAACCGAGTCTGAATAGGGCGAATTAGTATCATGACGTAGACCCGAAACCATGTGACCTACCCATGAGCAGGTTGAAGGTGCGGTAAGACGCACTGGAGGACCGAACCAGGGCACGTTGAAAAGTGCTTGGATGACTTGTGGGTAGCGGAGAAATTCCAAACGAACTTGGAGATAGCTGGTTCTCTCCGAAATAGCTTTAGGGCTAGCGTCGATATTAGAGATTCTTGGAGGTAGAGCACTGTTTGGGTGAGGGGTCCATCCCGGATTACCAATCTCAGATAAACTCCGAATGCCAATGAATTATGGTCGGCAGTCAGACTGCGAGTGCTAAGATCCGTAGTCGAAAGGGAAACAGCCCAGACCACCAGCTAAGGTCCCAAAATAATTGTTAAGTGGAAAAGGATGTGGGGTTGCACAGACAACTAGGATGTTAGCTTAGAAGCAGCTATTCATTCAAAGAGTGCGTAATAGCTCACTAGTCGAGTGACCCTGCGCCGAAAATGTACCGGGGCTAAAACAATTTACCGAAGCTGTGGATACCTTTATAGGTATGGTAGGAGAGCGTTCTATGTGTGATGAAGGTGTACCGTGAGGAGTGCTGGAACGCATAGAAGTGAGAATGCCGGTATGAGTAGCGAAAGACAGGTGAGAATCCTGTCCACCGTAAGACTAAGGTTTCCAGGGGAAGGCTCGTCCGCCCTGGGTTAGTCGGGACCTAAGGAGAGACCGAAAGGTGTATCCGATGGACAACAGGTTGATATTCCTGTACTAGAGTATGTAGTGATGGAGGGACGCAGTAGGCTAACTAAAGCAGACGATTGGAAGTGTCTGTCTAAGCAGTGAGGTGTGATATGAGTCAAATGCTTATATCTGTAACATTGAGCTGTGATGGGGAGCGAAGTTTAGTAGCGAAGTTAGTGACGTCACACTGCCAAGAAAAGCTTCTAGCGTTTAAACATACTCTACCCGTACCGCAAACCGACACAGGTAGTCGAGGCGAGTAGCCTCAGGTGAGCGAGAGAACTCTCGTTAAGGAACTCGGCAAAATGACCCCGTAACTTCGGGAGAAGGGGTGCTGACTTTAAGTCAGCCGCAGTGAATAGGCCCAAGCAACTGTTTATCAAAAACACAGCTCTCTGCTAAATCGTAAGATGATGTATAGGGGGTGACGCCTGCCCGGTGCTGGAAGGTTAAGAGGAGTGCTTAGCGTAAGCGAAGGTATGAATTGAAGCCCCAGTAAACGGCGGCCGTAACTATAACGGTCCTAAGGTAGCGAAATTCCTTGTCGGGTAAGTTCCGACCCGCACGAAAGGCGTAATGATTTGGGCACTGTCTCAACGAGAGACTCGGTGAAATTTTAGTACCTGTGAAGATGCAGGTTACCCGCGACAGGACGGAAAGACCCCATGGAGCTTTACTGCAGTTTGATATTGAGTGTCTGTACCACATGTACAGGATAGGTAGGAGTCTATGAGATCGGGACGCCAGTTTCGAAGGAGACGTTGTTGGGATACTACCCTTGTGTTATGGCCACTCTAACCCGGATAGGTGATCCCTATCGGAGACAGTGTCTGACGGGCAGTTTGACTGGGGCGGTCGCCTCCTAAAAGGTAACGGAGGCGCCCAAAGGTTCCCTCAGAATGGTTGGAAATCATTCGCAGAGTGTAAAGGTATAAGGGAGCTTGACTGCGAGAGCTACAACTCGAGCAGGGACGAAAGTCGGGCTTAGTGATCCGGTGGTTCCGTATGGAAGGGCCATCGCTCAACGGATAAAAGCTACCCTGGGGATAACAGGCTTATCTCCCCCAAGAGTTCACATCGACGGGGAGGTTTGGCACCTCGATGTCGGCTCGTCGCATCCTGGGGCTGTAGTCGGTCCCAAGGGTTGGGCTGTTCGCCCATTAAAGCGGCACGCGAGCTGGGTTCAGAACGTCGTGAGACAGTTCGGTCCCTATCCGTCGCGGGCGTAGGAAATTTGAGAGGATCTGCTCCTAGTACGAGAGGACCAGAGTGGACTTACCGCTGGTGTACCAGTTGTCTTGCCAAAGGCATCGCTGGGTAGCTATGTAGGGAAGGGATAAACGCTGAAAGCATCTAAGTGTGAAACCCACCTCAAGATGAGATTTCCCATGATTTTATATCAGTAAGAGCCCTGAGAGATGATCAGGTAGATAGGTTAGAAGTGGAAGTGTGGCGACACATGTAGCGGACTAATACTAATAGCTCGAGGACTTATCCAAAGTAACTGAGAATATGAAAGCGAACGGTTTTCTTGGTTTGAATAGATATTCAATTTTGAGTAGGTATTACTCAGAGTTAAGTGACGATAGCCTAGGAGATACACCTGTACCCATGCCGAACACAGAAGTTAAGCCCTAGAACGCCGGAAGTAGTTGGGGGTTGCCCCCTGTGAGATATGGAAGTCGCTTAGCTCTA
>NZ_JALDUC010000018.1:0-6538 GCF_023109235.1 Streptococcus mitis | reverse complement strand
TTGGGCGCGTAGCTCAGGTGGTTAGAGCGCACGCCTGATAAGCGTGAGGTCGGTGGTTCGAGTCCACTCGTGCCCATAAAGTTTGGTCCGTTGGTCAAGGGGTTAAGACACCGCCTTTTCACGGCGGTAACACGGGTTCGAATCCCGTACGGACTATTTTGGAGGATTACCCAAGTCCGGCTGAAGGGAACGGTCTTGAAAACCGTCAGGCGTGTAAAAGCGTGCGTGGGTTCGAATCCCACATCCTCCTTTTGTATTAACGCGGGATGGAGCAGCTCGGTAGCTCGTCGGGCTCATAACCCGAAGGTCGTAGGTTCAAATCCTGCTCCCGCAATAAGGCTCGGTAGCTCAGTTGGTAGAGCAATGGATTGAAGCTCCATGTGTCGGCGGTTCGATTCCGTCTCGCGCCATTTATATATTTTGGAAGGGTAGCGAAGAGGCTAAACGCGGCGGACTGTAAATCCGCTCCTTCGGGTTCGGGGGTTCGAATCCCTCCCCTTCCATTTTACGGGCATAGTTTAAAGGTAGAACTAAGGTCTCCAAAACCTTCAGTGTGGGTTCAATTCCTACTGCCCGTGTTAATAGAATTATGGCGGGTGTGGTGAAGTGGTTAACACACCAGATTGTGGCTCTGGCATGCGTGGGTTCGATCCCCATCACTCGCCTATTTTATATTATTGGGGTATAGCCAAGCGGTAAGGCAAGGGACTTTGACTCCCTCATGCGTTGGTTCGAATCCAGCTACCCCAGTTACTATTTGCCGGCGTGGCGGAATTGGCAGACGCGCTGGACTCAAAATCCAGTGTCCGCAAGGACGTGCCGGTTCGACCCCGGCCGCCGGTATAGTATTAAAGACAAGGTTTTCGGACCTTGTCTTTTTCTTTTATTTGTTGAATTTGTAACGCTGAGTTACTTAAAATTACTAGTTTTATAACAAATCATCTAATTTATCCGCTAATTTTTGTTGCTTGCTTGGATACAAATGAGAGTATGTATCTATTGTTGTAGTTATAGAAGCATGTCCTAATCTTTCTTTTACGACAAGATAATCTTCTCCTTGGTTTATTAGTAGGGAAGCATGTGAATGCCTGAAGTCATGAATTCTTATCTTTTTTAAAGAACCATCTCTTTGCAATATTTTTTTATATTGTTTTTCGATTGAATCTTTAGTTATTGTAATCGGGCTATTTTGAAATATCTGTAGATCATCTAGGTTGGTTGTAAATTCTTTTAATCTTTCATGCTGTGTTTGCCTCCATTCTTCTAGTGTCTCCACTAGTTTGGTGTTCATGATGATTCTTCGGGTTCCAGCTTTTGTCTTTGTACTACTAATGTGTTCTTCACCTTTTTTAACGTATATTGATTTACTTACATGGATTGTATTTGTAGAAAACTCTATGTCCTTCCACGTTAGAGCAAGAGCTTCTCCGAGTCTTAGACCAGTAAAAAATAGAACTGTGAATAGTAATTTTATATTGTATTCATCGTTGCTAAATAGTGTTAAGAAATGCTTAAATTCTTTTACTGTCCAGAAATTTAATTTTACTTTTTCTATGGGTAATTTTTTCAGTAATCCTACGGGATGTTCCTTGTAAAATCCCTTTCTTAATCCAACATCCAGAATTTTCTTTAGTAAAATTATAATTTTATTAATAGTGTTTGGACTTAGCTTCTTTTCTGAGTTTTGAGTATTTTTATCTCTTAGATGTTCTCTGAATTGATAGATATCTTCATAAGTTAATTTAGCTACATCATCAACTTTTTCAAAATAGTTTTTTATATGCCTGTTATAGTTGTTTTCTTGTGTATCTATATAGCTTTGTTTTCTGTTGTTTATTCTATCCTCTTCTTTTAAGAGATCATAAAGGATATCAATTGATATTTTTGAGTTGAAACTTTTTTCTTTAAGTTCGACACTTCGTAAGTATTGTTCGGCCTCCAATGCTTCTTTTTTAGTTTTGAATCCTTTTCTTACAATTCTACGTTGTTTTAGAGATATTGGATTTATACCATTGGAAACATCAACAATCCAAGTTCCGTCTCTACTTTTACGTAAAGCCATAAGCTACGCTTCTTTCTGGAGTTCAATTCCTAATAGTTCTTCTGCGACACTGGCTGGAATTGTACCAATCCTTTTGTTATCGTAGATGTTAAAACCACGATTCACTAATAGTAATTTGCCGGTATGGATAATCTTTCTTGCAGTTCCTGGAGCAAATCCAAGTTCGATAAGGTCATCTTTTGTTACAGTTTTAATCATGTGATCTCCTTTTCTAATTAGATTAACTAAGGGGAGGATTAACTCCCCTTGTATTTTACTTATTTTTGTTTTACATCTACTAAATGGATAGCATCCGCTTTATAGTACATTGTCGTACTAATCATAGTGGCTTGTAAATTGTCAAATGTAACTGGTACTTCATCCATTGCTTGGATATAGTCATTATCAACTAAAGCTTCTGGATTGTCTACTGAGACTTGGGTTGATTTCTTTTTGAATTGTCCATCCTTGATCGTTACATTGTATTTCCAACCAATGATTTTATCGGTATTAAAACGTCTTTCGCTACCATCTCGGTTTTTGATAATTTCTCCGTTTGCATCAGCTCGGACTTCCGTTTCAAATTTTGGAATGACTTCATCCAATTCAAATTTTGTTCCAATGTTATTAAAATTCCAGTCATTTTGTGAAAGCATTTTTGCCATAGTTAATTTCTCCTTTTGATATTTTCTTTGATTGTGGGGATCAAATCCTCTCTTTTAAAGAGTATTGCCCTTTCTATTAATCCACTTGCTAAATCTGGTGGATATTCCATATTGTTGAGTGCGAGATAGTTAGACTTCTCATACTCATGCAGTAAGTTATTGTCGTATAGAAATTTATACGCTTTTAGAATAGCTCCAGAACCTTTATAGGTAAACCATTCTAATTTTTGTTCTAGTTCTGTTTTTGGTTTTGAAATAATGATAGAGACAGGTTTTGAGTGACCTAAAAACTTTTCCCAAGATCTCAAAGGTTTTGAGAAGTGACTATCACTATAGAACCTCACTTTTTCTTTGAGATATCCCTTGGTAAAGTTGAGAAGATCTATTTCTGAATGCAACCATTCTTGAATGAAGTAGTGAGCTTTTTCTTTCCTAAGTTCTAACTCCGTTCTTATCCAATTTTCTATAAAACGCTTGCTGATACCGAGCTTCTCAGCTCGTTCTAAGCGTTTATCGTAAATTCTAAGTCTTTCATCATCATTGGGTTTTCTCAAATATAAGGTCTGGCCGATTGTTTCATCTCCGTAGGTATTGTAGTAGGTACTTTTTCCATATATAAAGCGTTTCTTCTGACAAATCTTTAGAAGCTGATTAGGAGTGAAATAGGGTGTTTCATTAAAATCATCTATTGCAATATCAATTCGTCTTACTGAAAATTGATTGTAATTGTAGTAGAGGTTGTTCAGAAACTGTCTTTCGGACAGACTATTTGGATCTAATACCATATCTCTATAGAACTCGAGTGCCTGTCCTGACATGACAAGCATGTAGGACGACTCTTTCGCTCCATAGTAGATACGGATATTCCCATAATGAAGCTGGCTATCATAGTTATAGTATTTAAGGCTCCCTATATTCTCAATAAATAGGTCATAGTCAAGAAATAGAATGTCTTCGATTATTTCTCTTGGCGAAAATTCAGTCTTATCAAACTGAATTTGAATCCAGTCAAATACAGAACGTAAATGTTCATTTTTTGCCATAGATTTTGATTCAACTTTTTGCCTAATTTTGCCACCCTTAAAATCTACGAAACCCTTGGAAATACTGAATTCTTTCGATGGTACACCTAACTTGCAGAGGGTGGTGTTACTACACACCCTATCGGTCAAAAATGGTCCGTCCGCATCTACGCTCATTTTCGGCTTTCTGCCTCATGGCTCAGCCGAAAACTCGCTATTAGCCGAACCTATTTTTTGACCTCTCGTTAACAAACCCTAGTAAGCCGGTTTGCATCGACTCTTCAATATCTTGGATTTTCTTTTTTAGGTTGGAATTCTCAATTTTTATCAGTCGCATTTCTCGCTTAAATTCCTGTTTTAAGGCGCTCAGTTCATCGTAGAGCTCATCTATTACTTGGTTTAGGGATTCATGCTCATTGTCTGCTAGACTCCCAAATACGGCTTGTATAGCCTCTTTTAGACCTATTTCAAGTTTTAGTTTAGCTAACTTTTGAAATTGTCTAAGGTCTTCGTCTGTAAAATCATAGGCAACTGTATAACTTAATTGATGAGTTCTGGGATTTCTACTGATAGGAACTTTAATTTTCTTAAATTCCTTGCCACTTATCTCTTTAATCAGTTGAATCCAATTTTTAAGAGTAGAGGTAGAGTTTAGGCCAGAAATTTGATTGACTAACTCTTTATTGGTCATCTTTTTGTGAAACCTCCGAAATTTTCTTGTGCAACTGAAGAGTTTTCTGTGGTATAATTGTTACATAATATGTTTTGATCTTGGAACGAACGGCACATTTGTTTCAAGATTTTTTATTTTGTCGAATCTTACCTCCTTTATTAAAATTTTTTAAATCGACTACTAGTTACATACGCTTTTACCTCCTTTTATGCTATAATATTCTCAATGGAATATTCAATCTCAAAATAAATATTCCTTATGGAATAATTCTATTTTATACCGTTTAGAATATTTTGTCAAGCTAAAATATACGATTAAGAATATTTATAGGAGACTTATGTATACAGAGGATTATAAATTTTCAGAGAGGTTAAAAACTCTCAGAAAATCAAAAAAGTTAACTCAAGTACAAATATCGGAATTAATTGGAGTTCAACAAGGGACATATTCTCGGTGGGAGAATGGAACGTTAGAACCAGGATTAGAATTCGTTGTGAAATTAGCAAATATCTTTGGGACTACTACAGATTATTTGCTGGGACAAAAACCTTATTCAATTATCAGTAGTTTACCTCTAGAACAATTAGATCTTACCAATATTGCAAACTTTTCAAAGGATGAGTTTGATATTTTGAAACATTCAATAGCAGTTTCGGTGGCAAGAAATAAAATAAAGGCAACAGAACTAAAAGATAGAGTTATAGAAAAAAATCAGTTGTCAGAAAAAGATGCAGAACTTTTGAATAAGATTTTTGAAGAAGTTAAAACTTATTGGGAAAATTAGGAGGACGCTAGTCTTCAAAATTCCCTCCCAAAATGTGTCCAAAATATTGACAGAATTCTAGCTTTTCATTATAGTTCTTATGGAACTTTTTTTCTACAACAAAATAGGCTCCATAATATCCATAGGGGATTTACCCACTACAAATAGTATAGAGCCGGTTTTATTAATGTCCTGCATTTCCTAATAAGTTAACCATGACAACACCAATGATAATCAAAATTAAACCGATAATGCTATAAACATTTAGTGTTTCTTTGAAAATCATTACTGCGATAGAGGCTGTCAAAACTAAACCGACAGCTGACCATGTTGCATAAGCTATTCCTAAAGGAATTTTTTGCATTGCTAGTGATAAGAAATAGAAACAAACGCCATAGCTAAGTAGGGCAGAAACGGTTGGAATAGGCTTTGTAAAACCGTCTGATAATTTCAAAAGGTTAGTTCCCAATATCTCTCCTACAATGGCGATAAAAAGATAAAAGTATGACATGTCTTTAACCTCCTATATGTCATGTTTTTGCTCTAAGAGCTATTATAGCTATCCGTTTTTTATAAATCTTGGCACAAGTCATGAGAATTTGTAGTAAAACTGTGGCAGACACTTTTTCAGAACCAATAGCTGATAAGTTTAGTATATCATAAGATAAATTTTAAAAAAAGTCTTGATTTATTTCAATGTCTTGCGTGGTCTCGATTTTACTGGTAAAATTACTTTTAAGAACTTTAAAAAAGAGGCTTCTATATTTGACAAAACAATGACTTGTTGTCCCGAATGTGGGCATCCTTTGGAGAAAAAATTTTTAAAAGATGAGGGAGATATTCCTTATTGTTCACAATGTGCGAGTTTTCGTTTTCCAGTCTTTAATACAGCAATTAGTGCGATTTTATTTAATGAAAAACATGATAAGATTCTCTTGATTAAGCAATATGACATGGCTGAGCATATTTTGCTAGCTGGTTATGTGTCTAATGATATTCACAACCAATTTCTACAATCATTAAAGGCAATTAATTTAGCCTCTCTTATTACGGATATGGGTAATAAAATTGCACAAAACTAGTCCAAAACTCTTTTTAATAAGGAGTATACTTTCTAGCATTTTATAGTTACTAAAAAGTATCTAAACTTTGGAAGTGATACTAAGTTTTAAAAAATATTATGGAAAAAAAGCTTATAAAATCAATATTTCTGAGATTTAAAACTAATAATATTAGACTCAAAATCCAGTGTCCGCAAGGACGTGCCGGTTCGACCCCGGTCGCCGGTATAGTATAGAGGCTAAATTCCCAAACTAACTTCCACCGTTAATCCAAGTGGAAGTTAGTCTGATAAAAATCGTAAAAACCAGTGGA
>NZ_JALDUC010000017.1:16418-27211 GCF_023109235.1 Streptococcus mitis | reverse complement strand
TCAAAAAAGAAAGGACGAAATGTGTCCTTTCTCGATCTTAGCTTTTCTTCAACCCACTACAGTTGACAAAGAGCCAGTAAAAAACGAATCGCCCACACATCCCTCATTAGGCGATTCGTTTTTCTTATTTCACAACAGAAACATTTCCTGTTGAACTGTCATATCTAACAGTTTCTCCATAAAAACCGGAAATTCCTTTTTCAATATAATCACGGAAATCATTAGGCAAAACTTTCATCTTCACGATTTCACCAGATTCATCTGCATAGCCCAAAATATGGTGATCTTTAGATAATAATCCGTCCATAAACATTGTAAAATATCCAGTTACAAGTTTACCATTATCATCATTGGCACCTCTTAGATAAAGTTTATTGTCATTAATTGTCAATCTAGATGTGTCTAGACTAATAACTGGACTTGAGTTTTTAAGATAAAGTTCAGACCCAACTTTTTGAATAGGGAAGTGAGTAGTGAATTCTGGTAGATTCGCAACCTTACGTCCATCTGCTCCAAAGTAATACTTATTTGGTAAGTTTTGGAAATTCTTTATGACAGCTTTAGGATCAATTTCTTCCCCTGGTTTTTTATTATCAGTAATGGCATCTAAAGTATTTCGTTTTATATCGCCAATCTTTTGATAAGAAAAACGTTCAACAATAGGTTTGATATACCAGGCATTCTTTTCGATAACAACTCCATCTTTCTTATGAACAAGGTGATAGTCATAACCATCAGACAAAGTAACGATATCTGTAATAACTGTATCATCAAAAGGATCTTGTTCAACCTGACTTGGGAGTTTGGTTAACATATAACCATCCTTACCAATGACATAACTTTCCCCATCGCTTGCTGGAACAGCTCTATCTGCTACCATAGCACCTGATTTTTCAAAGTAAGACCATTGACCATTTGCAGTCGCCCATCCTGTTGCCATAGCGCCACTGTCTTTGAGGTAATACCATGTAGACCCTTCCTTGTACCAACCTGTGCGCATAGCACCACTATTTGCGAGTGAGTACCAGGTGTTACCTTCCTTGTACCAGCCAGTACGCATAGCCCCACTGTCTGCGAGCGAATACCATGTATTGCCTTCCTTGTACCAGCCTGTCTGCATTTTACCAGAACCGTCAAAGTGGTACCAAGAACCTGCGTTTTGTACCCATTTGTTTTTAGCTAGACTGCCATCTTGAGAAAGATTCCAGTCAGCACCATTTTTAACCCAAGTATCTGCAGCCTGTACTTGATTGATAGACAATAGTAGGCCAGCACCTGCAAGCAAACCAAGTGTAAGTAGTTTAGATTTTTTCATAGCCGTTTCCTCCAATTAGTAACAAATTATTTATGACATTTAAATTTTATTGTTACCAAACTCGTCTAGCTCCGTCAATAGATCCAATGTATTCATTGTTAGTTATGTTTACAAATTTTCTTACAGAATTTGCGTGAACCACTTGGTTACCGCCGATGTTAATTCCCACATGCGCAAGATTATTAAAGAAAATTAAATCTCCAGGTTTTTCATTACCAGTTACATCAATTCCTTGCTTAAATTGAGATCTAGTATCAGTTCCTAAGTAAATGTCAAAGTTTTTATATATGGCATGTGTAAATCCTGAGCAATCTACACCCTTATTCAAGTCTGCCAAACCCCCAATATATGGGATTTTATCTACAAATGTCTCTGCATACTCAGCAATTGCCTGACCTTTATTTTCTACGCAAACACCGTTAGATCTGAAGAAATAAGGTTTCCCATTAACTCTATTATAATCAGTTAGCATGGAACCATCATTTGAAAGATAGTACCAATTACCATCTGGGTTAATCCACTCATTTGATTTCATCCAACCTTGATCATCAAAATAATACCATTTGTTATCTAAGAATTCCCAATGTTTAGCATACCCACCTGAAGTATATTTGAACCACCAGCGACCATCTGTTATCATCCAGGTTCCTTTATCATCTCTATTTTGATTAAATGCTATTTTTTCTTGATCGCCTTCTACTTGCGTTAATTCTCTAGGAGAAAATCCTACCAACTTAACTTTTTCTGCATCTTCAACCTTAATTTTACCTTCTTTAACAAGTTGATCAATTGCTTCTTTTTCGCTTGTATACTGTGAAGTTGTTTGTGATGTAGTCACTTTAGTGGTAGACGTTGTAGTTTCTGCATTAACTACATAAGTAGTTGATAACAAAGCTCCTGAAGTAAGTAATAAAGCTGCATAAGTAATATATTTTTTCATGACAAAAATCCTTTCTTCAAAATTCCTTAACGCTCTAGTGACCTTATTTTGATAATTTACGGAGACATACCTGTAACCTCCTTTTGGATTTTATATATCCTTTGATAAATACTATATTACTTTAGTTAATTTTGGCTTTATTCTACTCCTCTATAAAATAAATGTCAATAAAAAACTGAAAAATATTGTGAAAAAAATATTTTATCACGCTAGAGGTACTTACTCGCTTCTTTGATACGAAATTAAGTCATTGCCCGACATTATTTTATATAACCATTAAAAATCCTCATGCCCTACCAAATGATGCTGAAAGGCATAGACTGCTGCCTGAGTGCGATCGCTAACCTCCAGTTTGGCAAGAATGTTGGACACGTGGGTCTTGACCGTCTTGAGAGAGATAAAAAGTTCATCTGCGATACGCTGATTTTCGTAGCCCTTGGCGATGAGTTGGAGAACATCTCGCTCACGCGCAGTCAGGTCCTCATGTAGTTCTATATGATTGCGGTGGTATTCGACTTTTTTGCTGACCTCTTGCTCAATGGCCAACTCCCCAGCAGCCACCTTACGGACGGCATGGAGTAATTCATCAGCACTTGATGTCTTAAGCATATAACCTTTAGCCCCAGCATTCAATACTGGCATGATTTTTTCATTATCTAGATAAGAAGTCACAATCAAAATCTTGGCTTCAGGCCATTCTTTGAGAATGGCCAAAGTTGCGTCAATTCCATTCATTTCAGGCATGACGATATCCATGACAATGACATCTGGACGCAATTTCAAGGCTAAGTCAATACCCTGAAACCCGTTGGACGCCTCGCCCACAACTTCTACATCGTCTTGGAGGTCAAAGTAGCTTTTCAAGCCCAATCGGACCATTTCATGGTCATCTACTAGTAAAATTTTCATCTTTACTCCTTTATCATTCCTTATCGAGCAGGGGAATACGGATATCAACTGCCAGTCCTTGCTTGGGAGCTGTCAAAAGCTGAACCGTCCCTGCCATATCTTCAACCCGTTCCTTGATGTTTCGCAGTCCATAACTCAAGTCGTCAAAACTCCCCAGCTGGAAACCAATCCCATTGTCCACCACCTTCAGTTGCAATTCAAGATCCGTCTGATAGAGATAGACATCCAAACAGGAGGCCTGGGCATGGCGGAGAGTATTGCTAATCAACTCTTGCAGGATGCGGAAGATATGTTCCTCAATCTTCTTAGGTAATTTCGTCACATTTTGCTTGAAACTAACCTTGAGATCACTCTTGTCCTCAAGCTCTTTTAGGAGGATTTGAATCCCTTCAACCAGACTCTTCTGTTCCAATTCAACTGGTCGCAAATGCAGGAGCAAGACTCTCAAGTCCTTCTGAGCTGTTTCTAAAATGGCTGTGACACTTTGCAACTGGGTCTGCATCTTTTCTCTATCCAGTTTCAAAGCCTGCTGACTGACACCTGATAAAATCATGTGAGCCGCAAATAACTCCTGACTGACTGTGTCGTGCAAATCCCGAGCAATTCGCTTCCGTTCTTTCTCGATGATTTCCTCTTCCCTAGAAAGGCTGCGATTTTCAGCCTTTTGAAGAGCTTCTGTCAAAAGATTAAGTTTACCTGACAAGGACTTGAAACTGGCATCCAAATCTGGATCTGCAAGCTGAACGACTTCTTGACCTGCCAACAAACGCTTGAGATTAACCTGCATTTTTCTTAGAGAAAGCTCTTCCACACCTCTCCAAAACAGGGCTAAGAGAAAGGTCATGGACAAGCTGAATACCAACAACAAAAAAACAAATTTTTCTGTTTTTTCGACATCATGTAGGAAAATAGACCAGTCAAAGTTAAGGATTTCCAGCAAGCTGTGGGAGAAAAATAAGACAAACAGAAAGGAGGTGAGAGCAATGATTACATAAGCTTGTTTTTTCATCCTCTGACCACCTCCACATCTCCAATCATAGTGGTCAAGAAAATCTTGACACTCTTGTTACTCTTGAGATAGTCTCTTGTTTCTTGATGATAGTGTTCATTGCGGAGAGCACGCTTAGGCTGGTTGAAAAAAGTCAAATCTCCATAGAGACAATTAACGCTGAGACTGACTTCCACATCTACAGGTACAATAATTTTGGTCGTTCCTACCATCTTTCTGAGAATAATGACATTGTCATGATTGGTTAGGATGACCCTCTCCAGATGAATGGTATCCTTGCCCATGAGACGAAAGAGATTGATATCATCAAACTGGCAAGTCTGGTAGCTTGAAAAATGATGGAGATTGCCAAACCAACGATTTTTCTCCTTCTTAACCGTTACTACCTCTTCAAAAACCAAATTGGTCTGCTCTTTTTCCTGGTTCATCATCGGATAAAGAAGAAAGAGGCTATAGATAACCGCAACAAAAATAGCTAAAATCACAAAAGGATTGAGCATGACGATGAAAAAGAAGAGAATGCTTGCCACTACTAAAAGAAGATTGTTTCCCTCTTTACCAGTGTAATAGCGAATCAAAAGCAAAAAGAGGAATAGAATCAGCAGAAAACGCGAAAAATGCTCTGATACCATCAAAATCAGAGCTCCTGTCAGAAGACAGGCTTCGATAAATAAAAAGATTTTAAATTTTCTCATAGGTTCATCCTCTCCCTTCTATTTTATCACAATTCAAAAAAGTCACCTCAGTCTGAGGATGGAAAAAAAGGCGGTGGTTACGCCTTTTTCATCTGATCTTTTGCTTCTTTTAATTTTCCATAAAGAAGATAGTCTACTTTTTGCAGTTCTGCTATGGTGGCACAATTAAGGGCACACATGATCAAGCGTAGATCTGCTTTCCAGCCTTGAACAATGTCAATCACTTCTTCAACTGTGTAGCTTTCAATCAATTCCAGAACTGTCCGAGACAGTCCTACAGCCTTAGCACCAAAGACCAAGCACTTAATCATATCCAGCGGATTCCGAACGCCTCCACTGACCAAGAGTTGGACCTTGTCTTTCCAGTCTTGGGCATTGAGAAGGGCTTGCATGGTAGACTGGCCCCATTGATTGAGGTAGTCACGTTGACCACTGCGACGGTTTTCGATATAAGCAAAGCTGGTGCCACCACGACCTGACAGGTCAAAGGTTCGAACGCCTAATTCATAGGCTCTCTCGATGGTCTTGGCATCCATTCCAAAGCCAACTTCCTTTAGGACGATAGGAACGGGGATTTGCTTGCTATAATCTGCTAGATGCAATTGCCAGTTTCTAAACGTTCTTTCTCCCTCAGGCATGAGTAATTCCTGCATAACATTGACATGCACCTGCAGGATAAGAGGATTCATTTCTTCTACAGTCTGAAGTCCTAACTCGACAGACTTGTCCAATCCAATATTGGTTCCAAGAAGGAGATTTGGATGACTAGACTTGACAGAAAAAGAGTCATCTGTTGGATCCTTGAGGGCTGCGCTATAAGAACCCGTTACAAATAAAATTCCACAAGCTTCCGCCACTTGAGCCAGTTTTTGATTGATTTCTTTACCTTTTTCACTCCCACCTGTCATGGCATTGATATAAAAAGGAAAGTCCCACTTTCGACCAGCAAACTCTGTCGACAGATTGATTTCATCCAGGTCGTAAAGAGGCAAGGAAGAATGAATCAACTCCACCTCATCAAAGCTATTATAGGAACTTTTCTGCTCAAGGGCATAGCGGATATGCTCATCCTTACGATTTGTCGTCATGTCCTATCCTTTCTTGGTATAAGAGCTCAATCCCCAGATCGGCCCAACGGTTTTTTATGGTTTCAGTTGATTGCGCATCAAAACTCAAGGCAATACCACAGTCACCACCACCAGCGCCACTACTCTTGGCAACAGCCTGCAAATCTTGACTAGCTTCTTTCAGCTGTCTAAGCGAAGGTGTGTAAATATCTGCGCTCAAGCCTTCTAAAAGCTTGCTGGCTACTTCTACTTGCTCGATAATTTTTTCTGCTTTCCCCTGCTCCAAGGCTTCTACCAAAGAAACCACCATTTCTTTTGAGGAACTTAAAAAATTCTGATTGATATTTTGCTTGACTTGCTGGACCATGTGACTCGATACAGCCACTTCCTTGGTCCATCCCACTAGGAAATCACATTCTAAAGTTGGTTCCACTTGCGAAATTGAAAAGCCCCAATCACGCTCTAAAACAGTCGCTAAGTTTTCTTCTTCCAACCAAGCAGCCACCTTCTGGCGATCAAATGACTGGTAAAGAACCAATTCCTCTGCCACAATACAGGCAAGGTCCCCCATAGAACCATTGTCTCCGCGCTTGAGCAAGACCGCGCTAGCCAGCTTGAACAAGAGCTCCTGATCAACCAAAAGCTTATACAGAGCCAGCAAAGCCTTGACAACCAAGACAACGACGCTGCCACTAGAACCCAGACCAAACTTTTTCCCTTCTCGTTCCATTTTTCCTCGGATTTCCAAAGAAAAAGGTCGCAAGGTCTCCCCACGATAAACGAGGAAATCTTCCACTAAAGCAATTGTTTCTTGAATCAAGCTATAGTCAGGATTTGGCGTCAAATCCGCTGCGAAATCAAACATATCCGAATAGATACGATAACTATCAGAAAAAGCAATCTCGCCCTTCATATAGATGGGAATGGCCTTTATCAAGGCCAACTGCCCTGGCTCTAAAATAGCATATTCCCCTGCCCAATAGAGTTTTCCGCAAGTTTTAACAGCAATCATCTTGGCTCAAATCCTTTGTTTTTGACACAATCAAGCGATAACGCTGACCGAAGATTTCTGATAAATGCTCCAAGTCTTTCTCCTGACAGAGAACCTTGACATTGGGACCAGCATCCATGGTAAAGTAGCAAGCTTCTCCTTGCTCACGAAGCTGGCGGACAAAGTCCATGGCTTCATAGCTTGCATCCGTCAGATAAGAAAAGGCTGGTGATGCTGTTTTGGTCGTAGCGTGCATAGCCAGAGCATTTTCCTCCGTTAACTCCCCAACCTTGGCAAAGTCATTTTCTTTGAGGTAAACCAGCATATCCTGATAATCCTTCTCAGACTGACGTACCCAGTCGTCAAAGGTCGTCGAAGTTTCCACACAGAGTTTCATCCCGTCACGGCTAGAAATTGGTTTTTTCTTGTCCTCTAACACCAACATAATCATAGCTAGTTTCAAGTCTGTCTCTACAGGGTAAATTTCTCCGCTATCCTTATCCCAAGCACCTAGTGGTCCATAAAAACTCCGAGAAGAAGAGCCTGAGGCAAACTTAGCCTCCTGTGCCAACTGACTCCGATTTAAACCAAGCTTGAAATAAGCATTACAAGCCTTGACCAAGGCAGACAAACCACTAGAACTTGATGACAAGCCCGCTGCCGTAGGCATATTATTTTGAGTATCAATTCGAACAAAGCCCTCACCAGCTGGACGGTAACGGTCAATAATCTTGCTCATCTTGACATGCTCCGCCTCACTCTGTAGCTGACCATTGATGTAAAAAACATCAGCAGTCGCATCCGTCGGTAGAGGCGACAGGGCCGTCTCTGTGTACATGTTTTCCAAAGTCAGAGAGATGCTGCTAGTAGCAGGCACCATCTCTTTTTCTTTTTTCTTTCCCCAATATTTGATAATAGCAATATTTGCGTAAGAACGTACTGTTACAGGCTCTCTATCCATGTCTGAACAGCTCCTTTCTCTTCTAATCTTTCTGCTAGTTCTTGTGCGTGTATCAAATTGTCTGCCAAGGCTATGATACAGCCTCCAAGCCCACCACCGCTCATCTTGGCACCTAAAGCACCATGGTTAAGAACCGTTTCTACCAGATGGTCTGCCTCAGGGCTACTAACACCAATTTCTTTTAGATGTAAATGCGCTTGACTAAGGATTTGTCCCAGCCCTTCAGCATTTTTTCGTGAAATCGCATCCTCTGCCTGCTGGGTCAATTCTCCCAAGGCATGCAAAAACGGCAGGGCATCCTTGCCCTTGTTTTGAACCACTTGGATGGCTTCACGAGTATGACCATAAACACCGGTATCGGCAATCACCAAATAGGCGGATAAATCCATCTCAAGTTCTGTAAATCCTACGTTCTTAATAAAGCGAATAGGCTGGTCACTGAGACAGGTCTTGGCATCCAAACCACTTGGATTCATATGGGCAATCATCTCCGCCCGATTGACCAAGATTTCTAGTACATCATGAGGCAGATCAGCCTCATAGTAGTCAAATACCGCACGAATGGCCGCTATGCTGATAGCCGCTGACGAACCCATTCCCCGTTTTTCAGGGATAGCTGAGTCAATCTCACAACGAATGCAGGCTTCTTTGATATTTAGATACTCAAGTGAGGCATACACCGCCATGGACAAGGTATCCTCCTCATAGAGGCGCCAAGGACTTTCAGCAGGAACTACCTTACAAGTCACCTCCACCTCCAAAAGAGGCAGGGAAATAGCCGGATAACCGTAAACGACTGCATGCTCCCCAATTAAAATTATCTTACTATGTGCCTGACCGACACCAACCTTTTTTGTCATGTTATCCTTTTACTAGACGGAAAGACCGTCTTATTTTTCACACAAGTATTGATTCTTTCCTATCTATTTTATTATATTTTCATAAAAAAAGCGATTGTTTCCATTCACAATCGCCTCTTTCATTATTGAACCCATTCGCCATTATAATTGACAGAATAGCCATCTACAGTGGTATTCACTGCCAAGGCACCTGAGCTATAAGCGTAGTACCATTTACTACCGACCTGGAACCAGCCTGTTGCCATAGCTCCTGATGAACGGAGATAGTACCACTTGTTACCAAGGTTTTGCCAACCAATTTTCAGATCACCATTTGACTGGTCTAAATAATACCAAGTTGAGCCTTCTTGATACCAGCCAGTTGCCATTGCACCTGATGAACGGAAGTAGTACCACTTATTGCCAAGTTGTTTCCAACCAGTTTGCATTGTAGCTGTTATTGGATCTAGATAGTACCAAGTTGAGTTATCATTTGTCCAACCACGCACTAGCTCCCCAACCGTTAAACTGTCGATACGAGCATCGAAGCCACTATCCTTCTGTAAATAATACCAATGCCCCTCGTCATAAATCCAACCAGTTTTTAAAGTGTGATAGCTACGCTGATCTTCAAAATAATAAACACGTTTTTCGTCTGGGGTATCATATTGTTCCCCATGATGTTTGTTGGTGTTTGTAGCAGTTTTTGCTTCTAAAACTTGCTTGCTAACAAATTCTTGTAGTACCCCATCTTGATTAAAGTAATACCATCTTGGCATTGGCATAGATTCTAATCTCAAACCATTTGGGTAAGGACCAATTGTACTACCTTTAGATGGAAACGGGATATATTGCCAGCCGACAACCATTTCTCCTGATACATGATCAAAATAATAGGTCTTGCCATCAATCACTCGCCAGGCCTTTTCTTTGATCTCACCCTTCTTGTAGTAGGTTCTACCATTTTCTTGGACAAATTGCCAACCTTCTGAATCAGCATCATCCGCCAATACTGCACTTGTCGCTAGCAAACCGAAGAAAAAGACTGCTAATGCAATTTGCATCAATTTTTTTATTATTTTCATTAGACCTATCCTCCTGCAAGGATTCTAGCAAAAATTCAATTGTATGTCAATATGACAGCTTTAAAATAATATAATAACGAACTATCATTTGATTCACTAGTAAAATCTCCTAGCAGGCTTCCCTGCTAGGAGATTTTCTTATGAGAGGTACTTGTTTAAACTTTGAAAATCGGACTTATCGTCTGATGTTTATCAAACAATCTACTAATTAAGCTTCTTCGTCTTCTTTACGACGTCGACCTGCAAGACCAAGGCCAAGTAAAGCACTTGCGGCTGCTGCTACCATAGCTACAGTAGAATCTGCTGTACCTGTATTTGGCAATTCTTTAGCTGCTTTACGCGCATTTGCTTGTGCTGATGCTGTTTGACCAGCATTAGCTGCTGCTTGAGCAGTAGCTGGAGCTACAGCTGGTGTTTGGGCAGCTTGGTCATTAGCTGGAGTTGCATGATCAGTTGATGGAGAAACTTTCGCCATGAAGTCTTCGATACGTTTAACCATTGCATCCACTTCTGCTTGACTTGCATCTGCATTGGCAAATACTTTCTTAGCATCTGCTAATAAGTCATTCGCTTCTTTTGCAGTTTCTGCATCAAGCTTAGCTGATTCTTTGATGATCAATTCATCTAATTGACGAATAGCACCTTCTAACTTCGCTTTATCCACTTTTGCATCAGTGTTAGTAGCTCCGTTATTGCCAGAAGTTCCGTTTCCGTTACCACTGTTATTGCCTCCACCATTTGATGGTACATATGGACGTTGTTTAAAGATATCGTCTGCTGTCTTAGTTAAGTCTGCTGCTGGAATAACGGCTGTGTTTCCTGATGGTGTTGTCACTGTAGCGTTTCCTTTATCGTCTACTACTACAGTCGCACCTGGATTCACTGCTTTAACTTTGTCTTCGATGGCTTTCTTCTCAGCATCTGTAAGTTTTTCTGGGTTCGCTACCACAGTCTTATCTGCTGGTTTAACCACATCGTTACC
>NZ_JALDUC010000017.1:0-16318 GCF_023109235.1 Streptococcus mitis | reverse complement strand
TGTAAGTTTTTCTGGGTTCGCTACCACAGTCTTATCTGCTGGTTTAACCACATCGTTACCTGCATTTGGCTTAGCTGGAGCTGTTGTATCTTTAGTAACAAAGTCTGCTAATGGGTGTTTATCTGTAGAACCATCTTTATAAGTTACTACTACATCGTTTCCGTCTTTAGTAATAGAAGCAATACGGTCCGCTGGATTTTCTACTTCTGTACCTTTTTTATCAACTAAACGTGCATCTGGATTGTTTTGAGAATATTCAAGTTTAACTTTCTCTTTAATTTTTTCAAACTCTTTATCAGTAACATTGTTAACATCTGATACAACTACTTTGTCAGCTTCTGCTGGAGTTTTAATATCATATTTTTGAGTTTGAGGTTTAAGAATTACATTAACCGCAGTTGGGTCGGTAACATCTCTACCATTTCCTCTAGCATCTGCTCCATCTTTATCAATGGCTTTTACAAAACGCCATCCTAATGGAGTTCCTCCATTTTGAATTGCTTTTTCAAATTTTTCTTTTGTAAACTTCCCTTCAGGTGCTGGAGTACCTGTATATGTAATAACAGCTGGATTTTCTTCTGTTGCTGGGGTTTCAGTAGTGAATTTATTCGCAGTGAATCCATATTCTGTATTTTGTTTATTAGTTTCTCCTGCTACGTCTTTAAATTCTTGGTTACTTCCTCTTCTTAACTCAGCGCTTGCAAGTTTACCACTATCATCTTTGATTTTAATATCAAAAGAATTCACTTCTGATGCATATACATATACTTCTTTTTTATCTGGTGCTGGGTCAGAATATTGAATTTCTACTGTTGGTTTTTCATTTGTACGTACAAATTCTGACAATGGTTTTTTATCTTGAGAACCATCTTTATAGGTTACTACAAGATTGTTTCCTTCTTTTTCTACTTTATCAACAACTTTTGAAGCATCTTCTACTTCTTGACCTTTTTTGTCAGCTAAACGTGCATCTGGATTGTTTTTAGAATATTCAACTTTAACTTTCTCTTTAATTTTTTCAAACTCTTTATCAGTAACATTGTTAACATCTGATACAACTACTTTGTCAGCTTCTGCTGGAGTTTGGATATCATATTTTAAAGTTTGAGGTTTAAGAATTACATTAACTGCAGTTGGGTCAGTAGCATCACGACCATTTCCTCTAGCATCCTCACCATCTTGATCAATAGCTTTTACAAAGCGCCATCCTAATGGAGTTCCTCCATCTTGAATTGCTTTTTCAAATTTTTCTTTTGTAAATGCTCCTTCTGGTGCTGGAGTACCAGTATACGTAATAACAGCTGGATTTTCTGCTGTTGCTGTTGTTTCAGAAGTAAATTTATTCGCAGTAAATCCGTATTGAGTATCTTGTTTATTAGGTTCTCCTGCTACGTCTTTAAATTCTTGATTACTTCCTCTTCTTAACTCAGCACTTGCAAGTTTACCGCTATCATCTTTGATTTTAATATCAAAAGAATTTACTTCCGATGCGTAAACGTACACTTCTTTTTTATTAGGTGCTGGATCTGAGTATTCAATTTCTACTGTTGGTTTTTGGTTAGTTCGTGTTAATTCTGACAATGGTTTCTTGTCTTGAGATCCATCTTTATAGGTTACTACAAGATTTCCTTTGTCGTCTTTTGTTACTGATTGGATCTTAGCATCTTTATCAGCTACAGTTGTACCTTTTTTGTCTGCTAAGTTTGCATCATTATTAGTTTTAGAAAACTCAATTTTAAGTTTTTCTTTAACTTTAGCAAATTCCGCATCTGTTACTGCAGCTGGATTAGCTACTACTACTTTTTCAGCTTCTGCTGGTATTGTAATATCATATTTTTGAGTTTGTGGCTTAAGCATGACGCGGAATGAACCTGGATCAGTTGCATTTGAAGAACCTACTGCTTTATTTTCGATAGATGCTCCATCAGCATCAGTTGCAGTTGCATAACGCCAGCCTAGAGGCATACCTTTTGGATTTTCGCCTTTAGTCGCTTCTTCTAAGACTTCTGGTTTTAAACCATCTGTAGCTGCTGGAGTACCTCTATAAGTGATTACCGCTGGATTTGCATCTGTTGCTGGTGCCTCAGCAGTAATTTTATTCGCTGTATATCCATATTGAGCGTTAATTTTATTTTCTTCACCTGCAACTGGTTTAAATGGTTGGTTTCCTCCACCATTTACAATTGCGCTAGTGATTTTCCCGCTATCATCTTTGAATTTGATATCGAATGAGTTTTCTTCCCCACCATATACATAGACTTCTTTAGTAGCCTTATCTGAGTATGGAATCTCTACTGTCGGTGCTACTGCTAGTGTTGCTTCTACAGGATCACTTACTTCTGATGTTTTACTATCTTTGGTAGCTGTCGCTGCTACAATACCGGCTGGAATGTTTACTGTTGGAGTGATGCTTGCTACACCTTGATCGTTCGCAACGGCTGTACCAAGCTTAGTGCCATCATGGGCGAACAAGGAAACTGTAGACCCCGCTTCTGCTTTCACTTCAACCTGTGTTTTAGTGTTAGCTTTACCTGTTAGACTTGTCGTAATAACTGGCTTAGCTGGTGCTACTGCTTCTTTTTCAACAATTACTTTTACTGGTCCTTCTACCTTCGAACCATCTGAGTATGTTACAACTGCTGTTGCTGTTTTTTCTCCTGGCGTTGCTGTGTTTACTGGTGTCTTGAACTCAGCTTTTGTTCCAGCAGGAAGATCTTTGAAGTTAGCAATTGAATTTTCTGCTTTTGGTTGTTCATTAACTTTAACTGTTTGAGTTTTTACAGTTGGAGGGGTAACATCAGCTTTTGATAGATTTACAGGGTTCTCTGCAATTCTGTGGAAACCGTGGTCAACTCCTGCTGTCCCGGTACTCAACATCCCCATCGAAACCTTCATGTTTTTCAACTGTTCATTTGTTACTGTATTAGGAACTGTTGTTGTAAACTCCCATACATAACCGTCTCTATAGTTACCACCTGTATTCGAATTATCATAGATAACACGCTTACCTGGCAAAGCATTTGAGTTTACTAATTTTTTTGTATCAGATAGCTCGTCTTTTACCGCATCCTTATAGTAGAAGCTAGTGTTATTATACAGAGTATCTAGTCCTCTAGTATAATTGTCCCAACTACCATTTATTTTCAAATTCTCATTTTTAGCAAGAGTACGCCCTGCTGCTGTGGATGGAGTAGGGTTATCAAAAGTTACAGTATCACTAAGAGCACTTCCATCTCCGCCAACTAGTTGATATTTTCTGTCTACAAATTTCATTTCCGCTCTATATTGCAATCGGCGAATATCCGTAGGCATATTCACTTCATTAGGAATCTGAATGTAGTTTCGGAACACTTCATTCTTTACTCCATAGTCATTAGCGAAATTTTGTAAATGGTCATTGAAAAAAACTTGCCAGTCTACAGAAGTAATTTTCCCAGTAGCATCTGTATTGTAACGAGCTCTATATTTCATTACGGAATTAACAGCAGTTATTGCATTACCAGATTCAGATGAACCTCTTATACCACTAGTAATAACACTGTCTTTTTTCCCATAGTCGTTCCCCTGAGAATCAATATTATAGGCAATTTCCGCCCTAAAAGCATTATTTTTATCTAATGCTTTACCGTTACGTGGGTCGTTAGATCCTGTGTTTTCGATTGAGTTAGATTCTGATTTTTTCTCAGTGTTTTCTGCTTTTTTACCTACAGTTTCTTTTCCATTAGTAGTGTCTACTGCTGGAGTTTCTTTTTTCTCTACAGGTTTATTTTTTAATTTAGTGTTAGCTGTAGTTACAAGTTTATTGTAAGCTTTTGTGATTTCACCTTGAGTTGTTGCGTTTGCTAATGTAGCTTTTGCAGCTTCTAAGTCAGCTTTTAGTACCGCAACACTTTCTTCAGTTTTGTTTTCGTATGTTCCGTTAGCTAATTTTGCTTCGATTTCTGCAATGTAGTTTTCTAGTTTAGTTTTGTCTAAAGCTTTAACTTCTTTTGCAGTTTCTCCATCAAGTTTTGCCGCTACTGCTGGTTCTGTTGTAGACACGACTGGTGTTCCAGCAACTTCTGGCTTGTTTTCTGCTACAGCAGGTGCCTCATAAATCTTGCCATCTCCGTTCTGTGTAGGGTTAACATCCCCAGTAGTCGAGTTGTTTGCTACAGTAGTTTCTGCTGTGTTTGCATGAACCACTTGGGTAGCTAAACTAGCTCCGACTGCAAAAACAAGAGAACAACCGAATAGGAAATGCTTCCCTTTTTTGATCATTCTCCAGTTCTTTTGCTCTGCATTTTTACGATTAAAATACATCACATTTTCTCCTTTTGATATCTAAAAAATAGCATGTAATACACATACACATACACATACACATACACATACACATACACATACACATACACATACACATACAATCAATATTATAATTTACATTAGCAGATTTGTCAATTATATTAATTATTTTTTATTATTTTCAGAATATTTCAGGATTTAAATCATTTATTATATTATAGCGTTAAAATAAAAATAAAATTTTCCTTTTCTTCAAGACTATGATAAATGCCATTTTTTGAATACTTATAAAGAACATGTCAACTTATCCTACATATAAGCCATTCCTTTTGAGTACCAAAAAATAGGGAACTATGAAAGTAAAGTCCATCAGATACAAATACTCTTCAAACCGCGTCAGCTTCCATCTGCAACCTCAAAACTAGTGTTTTGAGCAACTTGTAGCTAGCTTCCTAGTTTACTCCTTGATTTTCATTGAGTATAAACTATGGTCAAGAAGAAATCATTCTCCCTGACCAGACCTTTGGACCATTACAAGCCATCATTTGTAGCTATTCAAAAAAGCTCCATACTATCTATTATTCAGGGATTCCTGCTACAGATAGTATGGAGCTCAAAAAGCAGTTACACGAGCATGACTGCCATTCTATTCTTGCATGGTGTAACCGACACCACGCACGGTTTTAATGTAGCTTTTTTGACCTTTTACATCAAGCTTGCTACGTAGATAACGGATATAGACATCCACGATATTTGTTTCGGTCGCACTTTCATACTTCCAAACACTTTCCAATAACTGCTCACGAGTCAGAACTTTCTTGCTTCCCATAAGAGTAGCCAAGAGGTCATACTCACGACGGGTCAGAGCAATCATCTCTTCGCCACGATAAACGGTATGATGTTCTACATCCATACGCAGATTGCGATAAGACGTTGGAACCTTCATCTGACTACAGTGTTGGTCGATAAAGTCCCGACCTCGGAAAATCGCTGAAATACGGGCCACCAAATTGTCAATAATAACCGGCTTATAGATGTAAGAAACGGCAAAGCGTTGGATTGCCTCAATCTGATCTTGCAATTCTTCGCGATGGTCCAAGACCATGATCACTGAGGCTGGCTTAGTCCGACTCAGCTTGTCTGCAAAATCCTGGGCTGTCATATCCCCCAGACGAGCATTCAATAAAATCAAGTCATAGTCTGTCTGAAGAGCCATGGAGAGGGCCTTTTGCCCCTCCTCAACCTGATCAACTCGGTATTGCTCTTTTTGGAGTTCCAAACTTAAAAAATGAGCTAGATTTCGTTCTTTCTCAAGTAATAAAATCCGTTTCCCCATGGCAGACCTACTTATTTTTCGTCATACCAAGAGTAGTGGAATGTTCCTTCTTTGTCTTTACGTTGGTAAGTGTGGGCACCAAAGTAGTCACGTTGCGCTTGGATCAAGTTAGCTGGAAGGTCAGCTGAACGGTAGCTATCAAAGTAAGTAATAGCTGCTGAGAAAGTTGGCACTGGCACACCAGCTTGAACCGCAAGAGCTACGATATCACGCACTGCTTGTTGGTACTTAGCAGTAACATCCAAGAAGTACTCATCCAAAAGAAGGTTGGCAAGATCTGCATCACGGTTGTAAGCATCTGTAATCTTTTGCAAGAAACGAGAACGGATGATACAGCCATCACGCCAGATAGATGCGATGTCTGCAAATGGCAAGTTCCAGTTATTTTCTTTAGAAGCTACACGCAATTGAGCAAAACCTTGTGCGTATGAAATGATTTTTGAGAAGTAAAGGGCTTGACGGATCTTTTCAACCAACTCAGCCTTGTCTCCTTCAAATTTGAAGGCAGCTGGTTTTGGAAGAACCTTGCTTGCATGCACACGTTCTTCTTTGTAAGTTGAAATGTAGCGAGCAAATACTGACTCAGTGATGAGTGACAATGGCACACCAAGGTCAAGTGATGATTGGCTAGTCCATTTACCAGTTCCCTTGTTGCCTGCAGCGTCAAGGATGTAGTCTACGATTGGTCCGTCTTGGCCTTCATCGTCTTTACGACTCAAGATATCAGCTGTGATTTCAATCAAGTAGCTGTCCAATTCACCCTTGTTCCACTCAGTAAAGATTTCAGCCATATCTTCTGCAGAAAGGCCCAACAGGTGTTGCATCAAGTCATAGCTTTCTGCGATCAATTGCATATCACCATACTCGATACCGTTGTGAACCATTTTCACATAGTGACCAGCTCCATCAGGACCGATGTAAGTCACACATGGTTTGCCATCTTCTGGTGCTTTAGCTGAGATTTCTTCAAGAACATCCGCAACCAATTCGTAGGCACCTTTTTGTCCACCAGGCATGATAGAAGGACCTTCTAGGGCACCTTTTTCACCACCAGAAACCCCAGTACCGATAAAGTTGATACCTGAGTTTGCCAATTCTTCATTACGACGGATGGTATCTTTGTAGAAAGTGTTTCCTCCGTCGATCAAGATATCACCCTTGTCAAGGTGTGGAAGAAGGGCTTGAATTGTAGCATCTGTACCAGGTCCAGCTTGAACCATGAGCATGATACGACGAGGTTTTTCGATTGAGTTTACAAAACTTTCAACGTCATAGCTTGGTACAAAGTTCTTTTCAGGATGGCAAGCAATTACATCTTCAGTTTTTTCTTTACTACGGTTGTAAATAGCAACTGTGTAACCACGAGATTCAATATTAAGGGCAAGGTTACGACCCATTACGGCCATACCAACAACACCAAAGTTAGCTTTTGTCATTTGACACTCCTCTTGTTTAATTTGTTTTATTTTATCATTTTTACTTTTGAAAAGAAAGAATTTTGTAACGACTGCTTAGTAGTCCAAGTCATCCGCATGTCCAGAACCATTTCCAACAAAGTATCCTGTCTTACAGTTAAGGGTAAAGAGATAGGTTCCATCTGGTTTGTAGAGGTTGTAATAACCATTGCCATTAACGATATTAACACGCTCAAGGATATATTGGTTACCAGTGATATAACCACGTGAACGTGAAGTCGCTAGAATTTGTTCTAAGACACCATCCGCGAAATCCCAGGCAGAATTATTGCTATCATCAATAGCAGACTGGTTATAAGAAACACGACTCGCACTTCTTTGAACAGCAACTCCTGCACTTGACACACCCATATTGACTTCACTGCGTGTACTTCTAGTTTCAGTTGAGGCAGTATTTGAACTACTTGGGCTTGTCTCACTAGCAGTATTTTCGCTTGCTTGACTAGAGCTTGAGTTGCTAGTTTCACTTGAACTTGAGCTTGAAGCACTTGTTTGCTGGCTCTTACCAAGGCTGATAGCCTTATCTAGAACTTTATCAAGCTCCGTATTTCCAGTTTTAATATCTGTAAATTTAGCATCTGATTTAGCTTTAGCGTTAGTATCCAAGACACCATCCATAATAGCTGGTTTCTCAAATTGAGCATTGACATCTTGAATGGCCTTGATTTGAGTTGCTAGGCTATCATACTTAGATTTTGCAAGCGTATATTCACGACTACCTTCTAGCTTATCAAGCAAAGTTTTTAGTTGGCTCAGTTTATCAAACTGGCTATTCTTCAGAGCCGTTTTGTTGCTATCTGTATAGAAGGCATCATATAAATTATTGAATTCTTCCGCATCTGACTGCGTATTTGTAGTTGATTGAGAAGTTTGGATTTCCTTGGTCGAACGAGCCACTTGACGATAAACATAATAACCAGTTCCAAGGATAAGAACCACTAAGGCTGCTAGAATACCGTAAAGCACCCATTTCTTCTTACTTTTTCCATCTTCACTATCTGTGACTCGAGAACGCGTGAGAGCCTCTTCCGTTCCAACTAATGGTACCTCTTCCTTCTCAAATTCTTCGACAAGAGGAGCTTCTGAAACTCGTGTTAATTCTAAATCATCAAACTGACGCAATTCATCTTCTGGAGCTGGAGAAGTTACTCCTGTTTCCTCACGAAGCTCTTGAAGCAAATTATCCAGAGTCTGAGTCTCCTCTACCTCTTCTTTTTCAACTAGATCATCCTTGCTAAACTGACGTGTTTCAAACTTATCTGCCTCAATTTCATCTTTATGTTGTTTCACATACTTGTCCAAGATAGAATCTCCAGGCAACACACCTGCTTCCACCTCTTCATTTTTTCGCATGGCTTCTCCAACCGTTAGCTCTTTGGCTTCATCAAAATCAAATTGCGCCTCTTGATGTTCTGCTTTATGACGATTCCGTCTTTTCTTACTCATGAGTTTTTCCTTCCTACTTTACTTCCTGACGTTTAACACGCTGACCGAAATATTGATACAAATCAACTTTTAAGGTTCCATTGTACAACTTACGCTTCTTATCCGCTTGACTACCGTACTTGGTCTCAAAGGCTTCATCACTGGTTAAGATAAACTTGCTCCACGTTTTCAGCGGTGCAAATACTTGACCCATTTCAGCATAAAGCTTGGTAACCCCTGCATCATCTGACAAGCGTTCACCATAAGGCGGGTTAGAGATAATCACTCCATTGATTTTATCAGAACGTAAATCCTGCACGCGCATCTGCTTAAAGGTAATATCTCCTGCAACACCTGCTGCCTGAGCATTGGCCTTAGCAATTTCCACCATGCGAGCATCGATATCACAGCCCATGATATCTAGCTCAAGCTCACGATCCACTTTCTTAGCTGCTTCAGTACGAACTTCTTGGATCAAGCGATCGCTAATCCAGTTCCATTCCTCAAAAGCAAAGGAGCGACGAAGACCAGGAGCCATCTTTCTAGCAATCATAACTGCCTCGATACAGAAAGTTCCTGAACCACAGGTCGGATCAATCAAGGGCTTGTCTGGATACCAGTTAGAGAGTTGTAAAATGGCTGCCGCCATGTTTTCCTTGATAGGAGCCCCACCTTTTTCGGTACGATAGCCACGTTTAAAGAGGCTAGTCCCTGTCGTATCAATCATGACAGTTACTACATCTTTGAGAATAGAAACCTCAATCTTAAACTCTGGACCATTCTCCATCAGAGGAACACCTTCTGGGCGGGCGTAGTGTTTCTGCAATTTCTTGACAACGGCCTTCTTTGAAATAGCCTGAACACTGGGTTCATTGTGTAGTTTAGATTTCACACATTTGGCTTTTGAAATCGGAAATCGAGCTCCAAGTGGTAAATAATTTTCCCAATCTAGAGCGAAAACTCCCTGAAACAGCTCCTCAAATGTCTTAGCTGGGAACGTTCCTACGATAATCTTGATACGGTCTGCTGCCCGAAGCCAGAGGTTGGTTTCGATGATGGCTTTCGCATCTCCTTGAAAACGAACACGTCCGTTTTCAACTTGACAATCGTAGCCCAACTCTCGCACTTCACGACCAACGACAGCCTCAAGACCAGCTGCAGCAGTAGCGATTAAATTAAATTCTTTTTTCATTTTCAGTCTTATAAGACCTTTCTGTATGTCCACTTTAAAAAATGAGGTTGAGAAAGTTTTCTCAGCCCCAACCTATATGCAATTTTCTATAAGCCATGTTTTGTTCCAGAAGTGACTAGGACCACTTCCTTCGATAATCATCTGTCTACCACTAACAACTTACAGCTGATAGCAGTCAGAGTACTACGTTCGTTTCCGTGTACTCCATGCCCCGACCGAAATTTGGGTTGCTAGCTTGAGGGGTTTACCGCGTTCCACTCTCTCTGTTTCCAGAAAGACTCCGTCACTGTGGCACTTTCAAGCCTACTCTGGCCTATCCAAGGACTTAGCCATTTCGACTGCCGTAACGATCTCTCGTCCCTAGGCTTATGGATTCGCCTAGCACAAACACTACAGGCATCACAGCCTGTGCTAGCATGGACTTTCCTCATGAAAAGAAATTCTCCTCACGCGATTATCCAAAAATTGCACTTTTCAAATACACTCTTATAAATCAGAGTTATCCAAAATTTGTTTGCCAAATACTTCTTTCTCAAGACGATTTAGACGTTTTAAAATATCAAAATTCGTCATAGAAGTCGTTGCTGTCATTTCAAGTGGTTCTGCTTGAACCGGTGCAGATTCAGGTTTGCGAGACAATTCTTCCTTCAACTCTGCAATTTCTTGACGGAGAGACTTGACTAAGGCAGCATAAGTTTCATAGTCCTTGATGACATCGTCCAAAAATTCATCAACTTCAACCTTACTATATCCACGGACTTCACGTCCAAACTCTTGCTCAAAAATATCTTTCGCTGAAAAAATAATACTTGCCATCTCTCTCTCCATTCTCGGTTTCTAATAGTATTATTATATAAAAAAAGGCAAACAAAAATCAAGGTCAAAGCCTTACTTTTCAGAAAAATTTTCTACTAGCTCATTTAAGTCTTCAAAGGTTAGCCTTTTTATGCGATAACCTTCCTGATTTTTCATCAAATTGTCTATAAATTTTAATTTAGTCTCATTTTCTGGGTCATAGAAAAAATAAGCTAAATCAGTATTTTCCAGTAAAAATCGTTGGTAGTCTCGTAGTTGCCCCATATGTTCATATTTAGGATAGGCATATTTGACAAAATCGACCTGCTTAAATTGGCTAAGTTTAAGCTGATTCGCTTCATTCCAATTTTCCCCGTGTGTTTCAAAATCAAAAATGGTCGCTAGGCTGAAATCATATTCTTCTTTCATTTCATTTGCGACATCCAGCACCCAAGATTCAAATCCCAAGTTTCCTGTAAAGACCAGCCATTTAATCCCTTCTTCTGCTAAACTTTCTAAATCACGGCGAATGGCTTTCTTTATAATTTTTAACCTGATATCTTTTTCATTAAACAAACCCAAGTCAAAATTAGAATATCCCATAATTAAAGCTGTAGTCATTTTTACACCTTTCTTTCTATTTTTATGGTATAATAGAGTGATGTTATTGTACCAATAAGGAGAAATATGGTCAACTATCCTCATAAAATTTCATCAAAAAAAAGCCAAACATCCATTTCTCAACCAAAAAATTTCGCAAATCGAGGAATGACTTTTGAAAAGATGATCAACGCTACAAACGACTACTATCTGACGCATGGTATGGCAGTTATCCATAAAAAGCCAACGCCTGTTCAGATTGTTCGAGTAGACTATCCTCAACGTAGTCGAGCCAAAATTGTAGAAGCCTATTTTAGACAAGCTTCCACAACAGATTACTCTGGCGTATATAGAGGACATTACATTGACTTTGAAGCCAAGGAAACGCGGCAAAAAAATGCTATCCCAATGAAGAACTTCCATCTTCACCAGATTCAACATATGGAACAAGTTCTAGAACAGCAGGGCATTTGCTTCGTACTGCTTCATTTTTCTTCTCGACAAGAAACTTATTTGTTGCCGGCACTTGATTTGATTCGCTTTTATCATCAAGATAAGGGTCAAAAATCAATGCCACTTGGATATATTCAAGAATATGGATATTTAATAAAGCAAGGAGCTTTCCCTCAAATTCCCTATCTCGATATTATCAAAGAACGTTTACTAGGTGGTAAAACAAGATGAATAAACAAACCATTCTGCGATTCTTAAAGTATATTGGAATTACATTTCTTACCTTATTTATCGCATTATTTCTATTAGGTGGAGGTGTCTTCCTCTACTTTGTTAGCAAGGCCCCAGCCTTATCTGAAAGTAAATTAGTTGCGACAACCTCTAGCAAGATTTATGACAATAAAAACGAACTGATTGCTGACTTGGGATCTGAACGTCGTGTAAATGCTCAATCCAATGAAATCCCTACGGATTTGGTCAAGGCTATCGTATCTATCGAAGACCACCGTTTCTTTGATCATAGAGGTGTTGATACCATTCGTATCATGGGGGCAGCATTGAGAAACCTCCAAGGGAAAGGAGGGCTACAAGGGGCTTCGACCTTGACTCAGCAATTGATTAAATTAACTTATTTCTCTACTTCAACTGCTGACCAAACCTTGTCACGTAAAGCCCAAGAAGCTTGGCTGGCCGTTCAACTAGAACAAAAAGCAACCAAGCAAGAAATCCTGACCTACTACATCAACAAAGTCTACATGTCTAACGGTAACTATGGAATGCAAACCGCAGCCGAAAATTACTATGGAAAAGACTTGAAGGATTTAAGCTTACCACAGTTAGCACTCCTAGCCGGAATGCCTCAAGCCCCAAACCAATATGATCCATATTCCCACCCAGAAGCTGCTCTAGAGCGTCGGAACTTAGTACTTTCAGAAATGAAGGGACAGAAATATATCAGTGCAGAAGATTACGAAAAAGCTATTAATACGCCTATCACTGATGGACTTCAAAGCTTGAAGTCAGCCAATAGTTACCCTGCCTATATGGACAACTATCTCAAAGAAGTAATCGACCAAGTCGAACAAGAAACGGGCTACAACCTTCTTACCACAGGTATGGAAGTCTATACTAATGTCGACAAAAATGTTCAACAGAGACTTTGGGATGTTTACAATACAGATGAGTACGTTGCTTATCCAGATGATGAACTTCAAGTAGCTTCCACTATTGTGGATGTAACAAATGGTAAAGTCATTGCTCAGTTAGGCGCCCGTCACCAATCAAGTAATGTATCTTTTGGAATCAACCAAGCCGTTGAAACCAACCGTGACTGGGGTTCTACTATGAAACCAATCACTGACTATGCTCCCGCTTTAGAATATGGAGTCTATGACTCTACTGCCTCTATTGTACATGATGTTCCTTATAACTATCCTGGTACTGATACTCCTGTCTACAACTGGGATCATGGCTACTTTGGGAATATTACAATTCAGTATGCACTCCAACAATCACGTAATGTTACAGCAGTCGAAACCTTAAATAAAGTTGGTTTAGATCGAGCGAAAACCTTCCTAAATGGCTTAGGTATCGATTATCCAAGCATCCACTATGCTAACGCCATTTCAAGTAATACAACAGAATCTAACAAACAATACGGTGCAAGTAGTGAAAAAATGGCTGCTGCTTATGCCGCCTTTGCTAATGGTGGTACTTACCACAAACCAATGTATATCAATAAGATCGTCTTTAGTGATGGTAGTGAAAAAGAATTTTCTGATGCTGGTACACGAGCTATGAAAGAAACTACTGCCTATATGATGACCGAAATGATGAAAACTGTTTTAGCATACGGAACCGGACGTGGTGCTTACCTACCATGGCTTCCACAAGCAGGTAAGACAGGTACTTCTAACTATACTGACGACGAAATTGAAAAGTATATCAAGAACACTGGCTACGTAGCTCCAGATGAAATGTTTGTAGGTTATACTCGTAAGTATTCTATGGCTGTATGGACTGGTTACTCAAATCGTTTAACTCCAATCGTTGGAGATGGTTTCCTAGTTGCTGCTAAGGTTTATCGCTCAATGATATCGTATCTATCAGAAGATGACCAACCTGGAGATTGGACGATGCCAGACGGCCTGTTCCGAAATGGAGAATTCGTCTTCCAGAACAACGCGAAGAACACATGGAATAATTCAACAACACAACAAACACAAACAGTAGAAACTCCAAGCACAACAGCTGAAAGTTCAACTACACAGGCAAGTACGACGGTTGGTCAACAACCCAATAATGCCCCAGCAACCGATCCTAATCAAGGACAAGCAGGCCAGGCTGGTCAACCGACACAACCAGTACAACCAACACCACAAAATCCACAAGTTCAACAGCAACCACAACAGTGAGATGAAAGAAAATCCTGAGAAGCAAAACTCAGGATTTTTTCTACAAAAAAATTAACTTCATAATCTTTGAAAGTGAAAAGATGTTTCAACTCATTTTCGATAAACCAAAAGAAGTTAGCGAATAACTAACTTCTTTTTATCTTATTTCACATGTTTTGCGAGTTCTTCTTGCGCTTTTTTATTGGATTCTTCTTTTTCTTTCATCCATTTATCTTGAGCTTTTTGATATTCATCTGCTGTGACTGCCTTGTCTTGAAGTTCAAGATATTTGTATCGGAGCGGATCGCTTGTCCCTTTATTACCTGCGAAAGAGAAAGGTAAAGTAAATGGTACCATCTTAGACAAGATTGGACGACCTGTACGAGATGTCGTTGGAATGACTAGGGCACTATCTGTCAACCATGCCTGAGCTTCGGCATACTTGTTATACCGTTTTGTAACATCTGTAGTTTCTTCCCCTGCTTCATTGACCATTTTATCATAATCATTGAGACCAACCTTCTTAGCCGCCTCATTGTCTTTTCCTGAATCAAACCCTAGGTAAGTTCTCGTATTTTCCCCTACAGAAGGCTTGATGATATCAAGATAAGTTGATGGATCTGAGAAGTCAGGTCCCCATCCAACGTTATCAGAAAGATCCCAATCCTCACCGGCAGCAGTTTGTGCAAATAAAGTAACATTCAATAAATCATCTTTTTGTAATTGTTGAATATCAATAACCACATTATCAGATCCTAAAGTCGCTTCCAAGGATTGTTTCATAGATTGGACACGTTGAACTTTTGTAGTTGCTGTTTGGTCAACAGGCATATCTAGGTGAATAGGGAAGGTTACGCCTTCAGCTTGAAGGGCTGCCTTAGCTTTGGCAAATTCTGCCTTGGCTTTCTCTGGATTATAGAGACCATCTTGGGCATCAGCAAGGTTCACATCCTTCCATTCATCCCCATAAGTCACCAATTTTTCTTTGACCATGTCACCAAAGTTTTTCCCATCTGCTTGGACAAATGTTGGTGGTACAAAAATATTACGTAAGATTTTGCTTGCACCGTTTTGTCCATTTAGCTGAGAGGCATAGGCTGTACGGTCAAATCCAAAGGCAATAGCCTGACGGAAATCCTTGTTTAAGAGAGCCTTTTTAGTTGAAGTCTTTTGTTCTTCACTAGTCTTAGATGTATATTTGTAAGATTGACGGTCAATATTTGTCCCTACTACATAAGTCGTAGAGTCCTGTTGTGTATAGACAATATTGTCCTTCATCTCTTTCTCAAGCTCTGCGAAACTTGCACTTGTTGGATAGAGACGAGCTGCTGAAAGGCTACCATCTTTAAAGTTTTCTGCAGGTTTACTAGTATCTTGACCATCCCAGAATGACAATTTGACTTTGTCAATATGGACATTGTCTTTATCCCAGTAATTAGGATTCTTCGCAAATTCAACAGTAGATTTGGTTACAATAGATTTCAACAAATAAGGACCATTATACAAGATACTACTTGGATCCGTAGCTTTGGCAAAATCATCCCCTTTTGAATTCAAAAACTCTTCATTAACTGGTGCCAAAACACCCATTGTTGTTTTAGAATTCCAAAAACTTTCAGGTTTGTTCAAAGTGTATTGGACTGTTTGATCATCAATTGCTTTAATCCCAACTTGAGAGAAATCTTTACTTTCCCCTTTAGCATAGGCATCCAGTCCTTTGATTGAGTCCTGTACCAAGTATAGGGCTTCTGATTTCTTATCTGTCGCATATTTAAGACCTGTCACAAAGTCCTGAGCCTTAACAGGAGCATACTCTTCTCCTTCAGATGTGTACCACTTGGCATCCTGACGAATTTTATAGGTATAAGTCAAGCCATCCTTAGAAACTGACCAGTCCTCTGCCATAGAGGGAACCAAATTCCCATAGCGGTCACTCTCCAACAAACCATCAATCACATTACTAGTAATGTCAGCAGTTGCCGCCTTACCAGTTGTTAAGTAGTTGAGATTATCTGGGTCTGTCTCGTAGGTAAATGCAAAAGTCTGCTCGCCTTTAGTTGCAGAACCACCTGAACAAGCCGCTAAGACACCTGCTGCTAATAAAGTTACTCCCGCAAGAGCCAATACTTTTCTTGTTTTCATAGTATTCTCCTTTGTTTTTCTATCTATTATAGACCCTTTGCAATCTATTGTCAATATATTTTCTGAATTTTCATATTTATTTGTTATTTTCTGACAAAAACGGGGTGTTATTTCATTTTTTTATCTATTTTTAACTATAAGAAAAGAGGCTCTATAATATTTGTAGTGGGTAAATCTCCTATAAATATTATGGAGCCTATTTTTGTGTAGAAAAAAAGTCCCA
>NZ_JALDUC010000016.1:0-36802 GCF_023109235.1 Streptococcus mitis | reverse complement strand
TGGGACTTTTTTTCTACACAAAAATAGGCTCCATAATATTTATAGGAGATTTACCCACTACAAATATTATAGAGCCTTTTTACTGTAATCAGCCATTATTAAACATCTTTTATAAGATTATATTCGAATCCTAAAGAAAACTAAGAAGAAACCGTACCTCTCCCATCATTGAAAAGAGCATTCGTTACTTGAAAAAAGTCGCCCATTTATGTTATAATAGACTGTATTTAAAAAATTTTAAGGAGAAATGACAGAATGTCTGTATCATTTGAAAACAAAGAAACAAACCGTGGTGTCTTGACTTTCACTATCTCTCAAGACCAAATCAAACCAGAATTGGACCGTGTCTTCAACTCAGTGAAGAAATCTCTTAATGTTCCAGGTTTCCGTAAAGGTCACCTTCCACGCCCTATCTTCGACAAAAAATTTGGTGAAGAGTCACTTTACCAAGACGTTATGAACGCTCTTTTGCCAAATGCTTATGAAGCAGCTGTAAAAGAAGCTGGTCTTGAAGTCGTTGCTCAACCAAAAATTGACGTAACTTCAATGGAAAAAGGTCAAGACTGGGTTATCACTGCTGAAGTTGTTACAAAACCTGAAGTAAAATTGGGTGACTACAAAAACCTTGAAGTATCAGTTGATGTAGAAAAAGAAGTAACTGATGCTGACGTTGAAGAACGTATCGAACGCGAACGCAACAACTTGGCTGAATTGGTTATCAAGGAAGCTGCTGCTGAAAACGGCGACACTGTTGTCATCGACTTTGTTGGTTCTATCGATGGTGTTGAATTTGACGGCGGAAAAGGTGAAAACTTCTCACTTGGACTTGGTTCAGGTCAATTCATCCCTGGTTTCGAAGACCAATTGGTAGGTCACTCAGCTGGCGAAACTGTTGATGTTATCGTAACATTCCCAGAAGACTACCAAGCAGAAGATCTTGCAGGTAAAGAAGCTAAATTCGTGACAACTATCCACGAAGTAAAAGCTAAAGAAGTTCCAGCTCTTGACGATGAGCTTGCAAAAGACATCGATGAAGAAGTTGAAACACTTGCTGAATTGAAAGAAAAATACCGCAAAGAATTGGCTGCTGCTAAAGAAGAAGCATACAAAGATGCAGTTGAAGGAGCAGCAATCGATAAAGCTGTAGAAAACGCTGAAATCGTAGAACTTCCAGAAGAAATGATCCACGAAGAAGTTCACCGTTCAGTTAATGAATTCCTTGGAAACTTGCAACGTCAAGGTATCAACCCTGACATGTACTTCCAAATCACTGGAACTACTCAAGAAGATCTTCACAAACAATACGAGGGAGAAGCTGAGTCACGTACTAAGACTAACCTTGTTATCGAAGCAGTTGCCAAAGCTGAAGGATTTGATGCTTCAGAAGAAGAAATCCAAAAAGAAGTTGAGCAATTGGCAGCAGACTACAACATGGAAGTTGCTCAAGTACAAAGCTTGCTTTCAGCTGATATGTTGAAACACGACATCACAATTAAAAAAGCTGTTGAATTGATTACAAGCACAGCAACAGTTAAATAATCTTATACTCTTCGAAAATCTCTTCAAACCACGTCAGCGTCGCCTTACCGTACTCAAGTACAGCTTGTGGCTAGCTTCCTAGTTTGCTCTTTGATTTTCATTGAGTATTAATAAACAAAAATCCCACCTGAATTGGTGGGTTTTCTTATGCACTATTTTCCAAAAATCTCTTTGAGGTCTGCCTCTGTAATCCCAATCATGGCTGGGATGCTGTCCCAGTTTTCTTCTGTCAGGATGTAGGATTGTTCAGAGTCACTTGATGTGGCAGTTTCAGAGATAGATTGTTGCTTTTCTTCAACATTCTCCAATAAATCACTGAAACGTTCAATCAGATAGGTTTTTCGGGCAGTTCCGATATGTTGGGTAGCATAGTCGAAGGCCTGTAATTCGCCTAGTAAGATAAGCTTGCTTTTGGCGCGTGTAATGGCTGTGTAGATGAGATTGCGCTCCAGCATACGCCTGCTAGCACTGGTGATAGGTAGGATAACAACAGGGAACTCACTTCCCTGCGATTTATGGATACTCATGGCATATGCCAAGCGAATCTTGTACCATTCGTTACGTGGGTAAGAGACTTCGTTGCCGTCAAAATCAATGACAATCTCGTCTTGTTTCGACTCGGTGTATTTACCAGGAATCAGGTCTGTGATGGCTCCTAAATCTCCATTAAAGACATTAATTTCAGCATCATTGACCAGGTGAATGACCTTGTCGCCCTTACGATAATGGCACTGGGGAGCTTCAAAACTGAGTTGGTCTTTTTGTGGTGGGTTCAGGAGGTCTTGCATGAGCTGGTTGATGGCATCAATCCCTGTCGTCCCTCTGTACATGGGAGCCAGAACTTGGATATCACGGGCAGGAATACCACTTCTGAGGGCAGCACCTAAGATTTTTTCAATAGTAGCAGGAATATGGCCACTAGCAATTTCAAAGTAGGAACGGTCTGCTTTTTTCTGGGTGAAATCAGCTGGCAAGATGCCCTGTCGAATTTGACTAGCTAGGGTGACGATGGTTGATTCTTCGCTTTGCCTGTAAATTTTTTCCAAGCGAGTCTGAGGAATCAAGGGAATATGAAGCAGATCCGCTAGAACCTGTCCAGGACTGACAGACGGTAGCTGATCGCTATCCCCCACGATGAGGATTTTACTGTTAGAAGAGATGTTGGAGAAGAGTTGGTTGGCCAGCCAAGTGTCCACCATGGAGAATTCATCCACGATAATAAAGTCAGCATCTAGATAATCTTCCAGATGACTGGTATCATCGTCGCCTGTCATTCCTAAATGACGGTGTATGGTCGCACTTGGCAAACCTGTCAATTCATTCATGCGGCGAGCTGCTCGTCCAGTTGGAGCAGCAAGAAGAATCGGCAGATTGCTTTTTTTCTTGAGGTCAAGTCCTTCTAAAAGGGCGTAAACAGCGATGATCCCATTGATAACAGTTGTCTTACCAGTACCAGGCCCACCTGTCAGAATAAAGATCTTGTTCTGGATAGCATCACAGATAGCATGTTTTTGAATACTATCATACTCAATTCCCAGCTCTGCTTCGACAGTAGTGATATGTTTTTGAATGGTTTCTAAATCCTGGCTCTTCTGTTTTCCTTTTTCAAGGATACGAACCAAGTGACTGCGGATTCCTTCCTCCGCGAAAAAGAGACTATTATAAAAGATTTTGGTATCAATCTGCTGGACCTTGTCTTCTTCAATCAGGTAGGAGAGTTCTTGGGCCACTTGGCTGGGATCCAGTTCCACGGGGCGGGAAGACTCAAGGAGAGTAAGGGTTTGTTCCAGCAAATCCCGTGCTTCAACATAGGTGTCCCCTGTTTCTATACAGGCCTGAAAAAGACTATGAACTAGTCCCGCACGGAAGCGTTCAGGAGCCTGACTTTCGATGCCTAGTTCCTCAGCTAGTTGGTCAGCAATGGTAAAGCCCAAACCCTTGATATCCTCAACCAGCTGGTAGGGATAATTTTCAACCACATCAAGGGTTTCATCCTTGTAAAAATCTTGAATCTGGAAGGCTAGTTTATTGGGAATGCCGTAGTTGGCCAGTTTGGCTAAAACCATCTCCGTTCCGTAGTTGAGACGGAGGGTGGAGACGAAAGCCTCGCGATTTTTTGCAGATAGTCCTGCAATGCCTTCTAGCTTTTCTGGGTGTTGCAGAATTTCGTCAATGGTATTATCGCCATAGGTATCCACGATTTTCTGAGCTGTCTTGAGACCAATTCCCTTGAAATGGCTACTTGAAAAGTATTTGACAAGCCCTTTGCTAGTTGGTTTTGCGCGTTCATAACGGCTGATTTGCAGCTGCTCCCCGTACTTGGAGTGCTGGACAATTTGTCCCCAAAAAGTATAGTCTTCTCCCTCAATCACGTCAGCCATGGTGCCCGTGACAATGATTTCAAAATCATCAAAATCCTCTGCGTCTGTATCGTCGATTTCTAGGAGAAGGATGCGATAAAAATTGCTGGGATTTTCAAAAATAATCCGTTCAATGGTTCCTGAAAAATAAACTTCCATAAGATTCCTTTGCATAAATAGGTGAGAGTTAATACTCTTCGAAAATCTCTTCAAACCACGTCAGTTTCGCCTTGCCGTACTCAAGTACAGCCTGCGGCTAGCTTCCTAGTTTGCTCTTTGATTTTCATTGAGTATAACTTTGTTTCTATCCTAGTTAGACTGGGTAGAGAATAATCATCTTCTTACGATAGAAGAAGAGGCTGAGATTGGTGATTCTCGGCCTCTTAGGTCTCTTAAAATGTTCCGATACGGGTGATTGGCCAGAAGCGGAATTTAGCTTCCCCTGTGATATCTTTTGCTTTAAAAGTACCTACGTGACGACTGTCGCTCGAAACCAAGCGGTCGTCTCCGAGGAGAAGGTATTCTCCTTCTGGGACAGTAAAGCTAAAGTTGGTGTTGTAGTTGACATCAACTGTGAAGGCTTGAGCCTTTTCCGCAATACTTCTAAAGAAGGTTCCTTTATTTCCTTCAAAGCCCTTGCCTGAGTAAGTGCTTTGGAGTTTGTCGTCCTTGAAACGTTTGATGTAGTCAGCTAGGTAAGGTTCGTCCGTCTCTTTATCATTGATGTAAAGTTTATCGTTTTCGTAACGGATGGTATCGCCAGGTATTCCGATAACACGTTTGACAATGTCCTTATTGGCATCTTCCTCATGGGCCACCACGATATCAAAACGGTCAATAGGGAGGTGCTTAACGACAAAGAGAATTTCGCCATCCGCTAGAGTAGGATCCATGGAATGTCCTTCTACGCGGACGTTACTCCAAAAAAAGATACGACTTAAAGCTAGTAATGACAGAATCAGGAGGAATAATCCCCACTCTTTTAGGAAATTTTTAAATGAATTCATAACTTACCTTTCTAAGCGTTTTTTCGCTTTTTCAGTATTTTTAAAGTGCAGTTTGGCGCAGAAGTTGAGTCCCTGCATACCATAGGCTTGCAAAATCTGGCTAGCCACCTTATCAGAAGCCGTTCCAGCTCCACTTGGAAGTTGATAGCCTAGTTCTCGTCCCAGATTTTCAAGATTTTCCAGAAAGAGATCACGCGCAATGATAGAAGAAACTGCTACAGCCAAGTATTTGCCCTCAGCCTTTTCTTCTAAGCTGATAGGATTGCTGAAACGATTGGCCTCTTGTGCCAAGTACTTGTCATAATTTTTAGCACTGGTAAAGGCATCAATCACAATTTTCTCAGGTTGAACACCTTTTTGAAGGAGGAGATAGATAGCCTGATTATGGAGGGCAACCTTAACTGAAACAGCATTGTAGCGGTCTCCGATGACCTCGTTGTACTTGCTTGGTGAGAGAAGCAGTGCCTGGTGCTGGATTTTTTCCTTGAGGATAGGAGCAATCTGACGAATCTTTTGGTCGGTCAGAGTCTTGGAATCCCCCACACCAAGTTTTCGTAAGAAATCATGCTGGTCAGGTGTGACAAAGGAAGCCACGACTGCAAGCCCACCAAAGTAGGAACCATTTCCAACCTCATCCGTCCCAATCAAAGGAAGATTTTGACCGCTAGTTTCCTCTACAACTTGATAGCCAAAGAAACTAGCATATTTCTCGGCTCCTTCCCCCTGAAGCAAGACCTTTCCAGAAGTATAGATAGAAACCGTTGCTTGAGGTAGTCTCAAAAAGTAGCGGATATAGGGATTCTTGCTGGGAGCCAGACTGGTTTGATAGTGTTCAAGAAAAGCCTGAATCTCCTTTTCACTTGGTGTGAGTGTTATACTTGCCATAGTTTCTATTGTACCATAAAAGCAGGCAAATTTGTAAAAACTGACAAAGTTAGCGAATTTTGGTATAATATCGTGAGGTGAATTTTATGGCAAATCTAAATCGATTCAAATTTACATTCGGGAAAAAATCATTAACCTTGACAAGCGAACATGATAATCTCTTTATGGAGGAAATCGCCAAGGTTGCGACAGAAAAATACCAAGCAATTAAAGAACAAATGCCTAGTGCAGACGATGAAACAATCGCTCTTTTGTTGGCAGTTAACTGTTTGTCAACTCAACTCAGTCGTGAGATTGAATTTGACGATAAGGAGCAAGAATTAAAAGAACTCCGTCACAAGCTTGTGACTTGCAAGCAAGAACAGAGTAAGATTGAGGATTCCTTATGATTTCACTCCTTCTTCTATTGGTCTTGGCTTGGGGATTTTATATCGGCTATCGGAGAGGCCTGCTCTTACAGGTTTATTACCTGATTTCAGCCCTGGCATCGGCTTTTGTGGCTGGCCAGTTTTACAAGGGGCTTGGAGAACAATTCCATTTATTACTCCCTTATGCAAATCCGCAGGAAGGTCAGGGGACTTTCTTTTTCCCATCAGATCAACTCTTTCAGTTGGATAAGGTCTTTTACGCAGGTATCGGCTACTTGTTGGTATTTGGGATTGTCTATAGCATCGGTCGTTTGCTTGGTCTCCTCTTACACTTGATTCCTAGTAAAAAGCTTGGTGGTAAGTTGTTCCAAGTTTCAGCAGGTATCTTGTCCATGTTGGTGACCTTATTTGTTTTGCAAATGGTCTTGACCATCTTGGCGACCATTCCCATGGCAGCTATACAAAATCCTCTTGAAAAGAGTATCGTCGCAAAACACATCATCCAGAGCATACCAGTAACAACCAGTTGGCTCAAACAAATCTGGGTGACAAATTTAATCGGATAAAAAGGGCAGGAATTTTCCTAGCCCTTTGTTTACAGATTGACTCGAATCTATCAGAATGTAAAAAGCTACCACACCTAGACATTCAAAGACAAGGAAATAAAGATGAATAAGAAAATATTAGAAACATTAGAGTTCAATAAGGTCAAGGCCTTGTTTGAACCCCATTTGTTGACCGAGCAGGGCTTGGAGCAATTGAGACAGCTAGCTCCGACTGCCAAAGCAGATAAAATCAAACAGTCTTTTGCTGAGATGAAGGAAATGCAGGCTCTCTTTGTCGAGCAACCTCATTTTACCATTCTCTCAACCAAGGAAATCGCAGGAGTCTGCAAGCGGTTGGAGATGGGGGCAGACCT
This sequence comes from Streptococcus mitis, assembly GCF_023109235.1. Classification (GTDB taxonomy): domain Bacteria; phylum Bacillota; class Bacilli; order Lactobacillales; family Streptococcaceae; genus Streptococcus; species Streptococcus mitis_DA. The sequence continues at coordinate 29,724 of NZ_JALDUC010000016.1, read as the reverse complement.
CAATATCGAGGAGTTCCTACTCTTGAAGCGCGTGCTTCTTTCTAGCCGAGAACTGCAAAGTTTTTATGCCAATCTGGAAAATGTCAGCTTGGAAGAGTTAGCTCTTTGGTTTGAGAAATTACATGATTTTCCGCAATTACAAGGAAATCTCCAAGCTTTTAATGATGCAGGTTTTATTGAAAATTTCGCTAGTGAAGAATTGGCGCGCATCCGTCGAAAAATCCATGATAGCGAGAGTCAGGTACGCGATGTCTTGCAGGACATGCTTAAGCAAAAAGGGCAGATGTTGACGGAAGGAATCGTTGCCAGCCGAAATGGTCGTCAGGTTTTACCAGTCAAAAACACCTACCGCAATAAGATTGCAGGTGTTGTTCATGATATTTCTGCTAGTGGAAACACCGTCTATATCGAACCCCGTGAGGTGGTCAAACTGAGCGAAGAAATTGCCAGTTTGCGAGCAGATGAGCGCTATGAAATGCTTCGCATTCTCCAAGAAATCTCTGAACGTGTCCGCCCTCATGCAGCTGAAATTGCTAATGATGCTTGGATTATCGGCCATCTGGACTTGATTCGTGCCAAGGTTCGTTTTATCCAAGAAAGGCAAGCGGTCGTTCCTAAGTTATCAGAAAATCAGGAGATCCAACTGCTCCATGTCTGCCATCCTTTGGTCAAAAATGCAGTCGCAAATGATGTTCATTTTGGACAAGATTTAACAGCCATTGTCATCACAGGTCCCAACACAGGTGGTAAGACCATCATGCTTAAAACCCTGGGCTTGACACAGGTTATGGCTCAGTCAGGATTGCCGATTTTAGCAGACAAGGGAAGCCGTGTGGGTGTTTTTGAAGAAATCTTTGCTGATATTGGCGATGAGCAGTCTATTGAGCAGAGCTTGTCTACCTTCTCTAGCCACATGACCAACATCGTGGATATTCTTGGCAAGGTCAACCAACATTCCCTCTTACTCTTGGATGAGTTGGGGGCTGGTACAGACCCTCAAGAGGGAGCTGCCCTTGCCATGGCTATTTTGGAGGACCTTCGCCTGCGTCAAGTCAAGACCATGGCGACTACCCACTATCCAGAGCTCAAGGCCTATGGTATTGAGACAGCCTTTGTGCAAAATGCCAGCATGGAGTTTGATACTGCGACTCTTCGCCCGACCTATCGCTTTATGCAGGGCGTGCCTGGCCGAAGCAATGCCTTTGAAATTGCCAAACGTCTAGGCCTATCTGAAGTTATCGTAGGGGATGCTAGTCAGCAGGTCGATCAGGACAATGATGTCAATCGGATTATTGAGCAACTGGAAGAGCAGACGCTAGAGAGTCGCAAACGTTTGGATAATATCCGTGAGGTGGAGCAAGAAAATCTCAAGATGAACCGTGCTCTCAAAAAACTCTACAACGAGCTCAATCGTGAAAAGGAAACCGAGCTCAACAAGGCGCGTGAACAGGCTTCTGAGATTGTGGACATGGCCCTCAGTGAGAGTGATCAGATTCTCAAAAATCTCCATAGTAAATCTCAACTCAAGCCCCACGAAATCATTGAAGCCAAGGCCAAGCTGAAAAAATTGTCTCCTGAAAAAGTAGACCTATCTAAAAACAAGGTCCTTCAAAAGGCCAAGAAAAAACGAGCTCCAAAGGTGGGAGATGATATTGTGGTGCTCAGTTATGGACAGCGTGGTACCTTGACCAGTCAACTCAAGGACGGCCGCTGGGAAGCCCAAGTTGGCTTGATTAAGATGACCTTGGAAGAGAAAGAATTTGACCTTGTTCAAGCCCAGCAAGAAAAGCAAGTCAAGAAGAAACAGGTCAATGTTGTGAAACGGACTTCTGGCCGAGGTCCACAAGCAAGACTGGATCTTCGAGGCAAACGTTATGAAGAGGCCATGAATGAGCTAGATGCCTTTATCGACCAAGCCCTGCTTAACAATATGGCCCAAGTCGACATCATCCATGGTATTGGAACAGGTGTCATCCGTGAAGGAGTCACCAAATACCTACAAAGAAACAAACATGTCAAGAGTTTCGGCTATGCCCCGCAAAATGCTGGAGGCAGTGGTGCGACTATTGTGACCTTTAAAGGATAAGAAAAAGCCTGAGGAAATACATGATTCCTCAAGCTTTTTTTGATTTCTAGACTATATATCTAAAGGCTGTCCAGTGTGATTGAGCTGTGTGACAGTAACAAAGAAGTCCTCTCTCATTCGAGTCAGAAGTTGATTTGGATAGACCTTTTCAAAGTTATCAAGACTGGCAAAGATATGCTTAGCAAGCTCTAGACCTCTGACATCGTCTTGTCTGAGAAAATTATTAGCACGTTCCATGGAAATGCTAATCATCTCTGTCATCTTGGTACTCAGTAGAGGGAAAGTATTAATCACTTCCAGAGTCTTCACTGCTAAATTCTCAGCCTTATCATAGTAACCATTAACAGAGTAATGCTTGATAGCAGTTCTTAAGCAAGCAATATAGTAGTCAGCAGTACGGATTGAATGGTATTCAGTCTGTTTTTTTAGAGTATCTAATAAGTGGTAGAGTCTGTAATCTAAAAATTCGATTGAAAAGTGAGGCAGGATAGATGAAAAGATATTGACCTCAATTTTGTTCCAGTCGTCCAATTCACTCAGATAGTTCTTGATATATTCTAGTTCTTGATAATCTTTTGGAGTCAGAAAAGAATCGCCGATGATGTTTGCGATAGCAAATTTATTGACTACACGGTTGGCAATCACATAGTGTTCAGCAATCCCAGGATTTTCCATAGGTTGATTAATCAAACTAATGATTTTTTTAAATTCACGCTTATAGGCCAAATCAGCAACTTGAGCCTGTAATTTATGAAATTCCGTTGGAAACATCTGCGTTTTGAGACTATCAAAGGTCTCTTTATCAATTCCAATATTAGAAAGAATCTCTTCAAATTTTTGAATGGTTATTCGAGATTTCCCTTGCTCAAATTGACGTAAAAAATGTGGAGTCACTGTAGTCCCAGCAGCTTCCTTTTGTGTAAATCCTCTCTCCTCACGAATAGCCTTATAGACTAATCCATACACACTTTCATCTTGCATCCTAAATCTCCTCAAGTCCTTTTTTCAATTCTATCATAATTCTACCAGTTTTTAAGTTAATTTTAAGAAAAAAGTAATTATAGTTACGCTTTTTCGGGGGGGGGGGTAATTGTTCAATAAAGGTAAATATAAATACGCTTTTCGTAAATAAGGTAAATCGCATGCTATACTGTAACCGTAAACAATAAGATTTAAAAGGAGATTACTTATAATTATAATTTGTTAAATGCCTCTACGAAATAATAGAGCGTTACTAAACAAGTTGTTATGAAAAGGAGATAAATATGGCATTAAATATATTTGAAGTTGTTCGGTATGAAGGAGAAGATACTAGGAATGTACTAGCTTGGCGACATCCTAATAAAAATATGAAACCAGGAACAACTTTGATTGTTAATCCTGGTCAACGAGCTGTTTTCTTTTCGAATGGTCGAGCTGTTGAAAGTTATGAGGAAGGTAAACATAAGATTGATGGGAACAATACTCAGTTTCTGACTGGGCTGAAATCCTTTGTTAGTGGGGGTGTATCACCAGATTCTTCCTTCCTTTGGTTTGTTAATATGTACGATTTACAACCAATTGGATGGGGAACTCCGTCACCGATATTGGTTAGAGATCCAGAAAGTCAAATTCCTGTTGAGCTAAAATCGTATGGAAACTTTATTCCAAGAATTGTAGATTTGGAAGCTTTTATCTTAGAGTTTATGCCAAGCCATCCAGATATGATTACAGCTGACGTCTTTCAAAAACGCTTTAGACAAGCTGCTATAGGAATTATCAATTCAGCTGTTTCTCAGGTGGTTTATAACAATAAGATTGCAGTTATTGATATTGAAAAGCACACCTATGATATAGCTCTTGAATTATCAAAAATTTTATCCAATCATTTTTCTAAATATGGGATTAGTGTTGAAGAATTTAACATTGAAGCCTTGAAGGTGAATCAAGATAGTCAAGGTTATAAGGACATCTTTGAATATCATCAAAGAGTTTTAACTTCCAAAGGTAAACGTGCAGGTCGTGACATTGAAGGTTACACTTACCAAGAAGAGCGTAAATTTGATGTTTTAGAAGAAGCAGCACAAAATGAAGGATCTGCTGGGAATCTAATGGGAGCTGGAATGGGGATATCGATGGGACTTGGATTGGGAGCCCAATTTGGTAATTTGATGGGAACTCTGGGAAATGCGCTATCATCAGATAAACAGCCAAATCAGAATCAGTCAGCTTCAAATGAAGAAATCGGTTTAGCTAAGTTTTGTAGTCAATGTGGGACTGCATTTTCAGACGGAGCTAAATTCTGTTCCAATTGTGGTCAAGCAAGATAGGAGAAGAATATGAGTAAAAATATTTGGATTTATGTAGCAGGAATTGTGACAATTATTACTACAATTATTTTAGGATTATTAATTCCTCATCTATCTATTTCTTTATACTATGTTGCTTTGGGATTTTTAGTCATAGCAGAGTTTGTTTTTTTCTTACAAATGGTTATCAAGCGTCAGTTTACAGATTGGCTACCTATCAATGTAGTTACTGCAATTTGGGTACTTGGGCAAGTTTTCATGATGCCTCTAGTACAGATTTTACCCAGTTTTCTATTTTGGATTATTGAAGTGTTAGCAATCGGTTTGGTGGCTATTATAGGTTCTTTAACAGCAGCAGATAGTCACTATCGTAAAGGACGAGCAGAAGCTTTCTCAGAAAATGCAGAGAATGTTTTTAAACCTAAAACGGGAGATTATTAATGTATCAAGTATTTCGATCATTAAGTTTGCTATTTATGGGCTTGACGAGTGCAATATTTGTTATGGCGGTTGTACTTGAAATATTAGTAATGACGCTTACTACCGATGTGGAGCCTTTATATATGAAATTTTTTATTTCTAGTCCTGTTCTATTTTCTTTAACTGGTTTTGCTTTATCTATGTTTATTTTTTATAGTTTCGGAATATTAGAAAAAATTAAAATAAAAGTAAAAGCACTAGATAATATATATAATGGTAAAGCACAGTATAAAGAGTACCTTATTAATCAAAAGAAAGGAGAAAAGTAAGTGTCTGATTTATTGAATATAAATTGGCGGTGCTTATATAAATGGATTTTAATTCTACTTTCTTCTTTTCTGTCATTATATGATTTTGTACGACATATAGAAGAACCAAGTATTCTAAGAATGAGTATCGTTCCATTTATATTTTTATTGACGTTAAAAATTTTATTCATAATTTTTCGAGTGAAATCGGAAAGGGTTTTATCCTATACACCTATTCTATCTGTTTTAGTATTGATATTAGGTGCTCCGGAGATTACTTATGTTATTTTTTCTCTACTATATCTGTTTTTCAAACCATTAGAAGTAAAAATTAAAACAAATATTTTAGATTGTTTTGCCTTAAAGAATCTAAAATATATTCAATATGCACTTTTAATATGTGTAGTGAGTTTAGTAAGTATAGTAATTGTGTTTGTTAGTGATTTTTCAAGTGAAAAAGTATTATTTTTAAAAGTTATCTACAGGATATTGCCACTCTATCTCATTTATTTTCTCTACTATTTAGGAAAAATCTTTCTTCAAAATAAGGTAAAGGAAGATGATAAAACTAAAAGAAAATTACTTTTAGTTTCGGATATGTTGCATATAAGTTGGGTAAATATTAAACATTGGATTATTGTAAACATTGGTACAATTTTTTGTACTATTATAGTAGCGGCTATTTATGATTCGCAAAACTTATATATCCTAAAAATATTAGCTTCAATATTTTTAGGATATACCATCGGAATTCCTATTCCAATAGCAATGTTGTTTTATTCTTTTCCCAATGTTCCTTTTTCAATTCTATCTCTAATTCTTATATGGATTTTTCGAGAAAATGTTAAAAAATTCTTGAAGTTGGATTATCTACTTGCTCACAATTTATCACAAATTCTTGTTATTTTGTGTTTTAGTTTGACTCTTGACGGTAATTATATAAGAGAGTGGGCAATTAAGTTAATTTATCTTCTGGGGCCTTGGTATATTATTTCCTTGGTAATGATAATTATTCACTCTTATCGTAAATCTAAGCAAGAAGAGGAATTTAAAACTAAAAAACAAATTGAAGCCCTATTTAAAATATTTGATAAACACGAAATTACAGAAACTACATATCCTGTAATTTGCCCATCTTGTGGTGGAGGAAATTTATTGGAATTGGGTCAAGGTGAAAGTTGCGATTATTGTGGTTGTTGGCTTTCTAGAAAGGAGAGAAATAGATGAAACGCTATCGTTTAGTTATAACAAAATTTATTTATCCTCCTATCTTCATAATATGCTTTGTAAATGGTCTTAAATTATGCCAAATTTTACTGCAAGAAAGTACTTCCTTATTGGAACGGAAAGGTGAGGATCAATTTTTGAATTTTTACTATTCCACGTTCAATTTGTTCATTCAGTTTTTATTTGGGTTATTTTTAATCTTTTTAGTAATTTCATTCATTCTATTGCTAAAACCACCAACCATGAAAAAATACAAAACAAGTTTAAAAACAGTTTTAGAGTATGAAAATCGAAACGAAGATGTTCTTGTAGATCAAGGAAATGAAATGCGAAAAGAAACAGATTATCGTCTAACTGCAAAACGATTCTACTGTCCAACATGTCACACACCAACAGAAGGTATAATAGGAACTTTTAAAACGTGTGAATATTGTGGGGGAATTTTTGAGGTAACCTAAAGGTTAAATAATATAAATCTAAAACTATTTTTGAAGAAAATCTTAGGAGGCTCTTTAAGTTGAGAATATAGTGAAAGGAAATAAAATATGCTTAATTTAAAAACATTATTAGGAATTGATGATTTAACTGAATTTAATATTAAATTGGATAATATAGACCAGTTTGGAATTGATACGAATACATTATTTGCTTTAAATCATGATCGTTTATTACAAGAGATTGGTTTTCTTCATGACAGCAACAGAAAAAGAAAAACACCAGGTTTCAATTATGTTATGGATAGGCAGTATACTATTCATTTTATTCCTTATGATTTAAAAAATAAATTATGGTTGTTTGTGGGAGTTTTTACACAACCGAGTACGTATGAAGTTGAAAAAGATGGCGTTACGACTACCTTTTATAATTTAATTCCTGTCTCTGAATTTGATGAAGTAGGATTGAATGGGCGTTTAATTATGAAAATGGTAAGACCTACCAAATCACAACATTTTAGATTTAGATTAGAAGATTCATTAGAATGGTTTACTCTAAACTCAATATTAGAAAGAAAAATTGATACTAAAAACTTTAATGGATATGAAAATGTATGTTTGACTTATCCAGAATTAAAAGGGATTATTTCTAACGGAAATCCATCTTGGAGAACGGCTTTGGGAAATCTAAATGCAGTTTATTTACAAGTTGATAAGGAAACAGGTAAAAAATATGTTGGGGCTGCGTATGGAGAGCAAAAGTTATGGGGGCGTTGGGCAAATTATGTTGATAGCTATCACGGTGGTAATAAAGGTTTGAGAGCTTTGTATGAAGAAAAAGGTGGGGAATATTTTGAAAAGAATTTTATATATACAATTTTAGAAATTTTTTCTAATAAAACTCTTAAAGCTGAAGTAATAGAGAGGGAAAACTGGTGGAAAGAAATTTTAAGGACTCGTGATTTTGGCTACAATGAAAATTAAAAGAATAATTTTTAGTGGTAAGTATAGTTCCCTTTCATAAAAAGTTAGTTTAAAAATCAAGTAAAGGTAAACATAGATACTCTTTTCATAAATATAGCAGAGTCCATCCCTTACTGTAAGTGTAAATAATAAAAATTTAAAGGAGGTTTTTGATAATGAAGTCAAAAACAGTTTTAGTAACCAGCCTAGCGGCTGCAACATTTGGTCTGGTCACTCTTGTAGACACAGCAGGAGTTCTACCTTTTTCAGCGCAGACAGTGCATGCGGAAATTACCAAAATTGAAAATCATAAGGTGGACTATAAAATTACACCAGGTTCAGAAAATAAAAGTATCTATGTGGATATGACTGTTGAAAATGTACCTGTAAAATATTCTGTATATATATATGCAGATATTGTAAATGCAAAGACAGGGCAAATCCCTAGAAAAGATACTTTCAATCAAGGATTTGATAAATCATCTGTTCCGATTACAAAGCAAGATTGGACTAATTTTGCAAATGTTCCAGATGGTGAATATTACTTACAATTTCATGGAGAAAGTAAAGAAGGAGATACCTTGCATAAGTTTAGTGGTAAATCAGTAATATTTACCGTTAAAGATGGAAAATATGTCAATCCTCTAGACTCTTCAACTCCTAAAGAAACGGAAAAACCAACAGCTACTGAAACTCCAAAACAAACCACTAACTCTAACTCAGCTCAGACTGGTTGGTCAGGTTCTTCTTACTATAAATCTGGTGTTAAAGTAGTTAATCAATGGATTTTTGATGTTCAGTACAATTCATATTTCTACCTAAATGCTTCAGGTAACTTTGTTCAAAATGCTTGGTCAGGTAACTACTATCTTAAATCAGGTGGCTACATGGCTAAGAGCGAGTGGATTTATGATAAAAACTATGGTTCATATTACTACCTAACATCAGAAGGAAGTTATGCCCGTAATACTTGGGTAGGTAGCTATTACCTCAAATCAAATGGTAAAATGGCTAAGAGCGAATGGGTCTATGATAGCAGCTTTAGCTCTTACTATTACCTAACATCAGAAGGAAGCTATGCTCGTAATAAATGGGTAGGTGACTATTATCTCAAATCAGATGGTAAGATGGCAGTCAACGAAAGTACCCCAGATGGCTACCAAGTAGATGGCTCAGGTAAGTGGGTGAAATAGAACGATAGCTTGTTAGAGTTGCCTATAATAAATTGAAACGGGAAATAATTTGTTTATAGGCAATATTTTGATAAAATAAAAATAGCGAAAGGAATTAGCACAGGCTGGTTCCTTTCTCTTAGATAAGGGAGTAATATGAAAAAGTTTTTATTAGCAACAATGCTTTTACTGACACTAGTTCTAGGAGGATGTCAGTATTTACCTTGGAACAAAAGCGCAGAAACACCATCTGACTCAACATCAGATACATCTGCATCGAGTCCAGAGATAGATTACAGCCAATATAACAAGGTTCTCGATGACTATGAAAAAGTAACTAAAGGTGCCTTGCCGACCGGTATGGAGGTCAATCCTCTGGCTAGTCAAGTAAAGTCTTCTCAAGGTTTTTACACAGATGTGGTTTACCACAAGACAGATTTGAATAACGACGGAGTGGATGAACTCTTGCTTGCTCTTGAAATGAAGAGTGGCGAAAAGAGTTTACTTGATATTCGTACTTTGAAAGATGGAAAGGTGATCCGTCTGACCAATCAAGAAAATCGTTTAGATCAGATTGGTGAGAGAATGACAGTCGGTATCCTGCCAGACAATTCTCTGCTCTATCGTGGAGCTGGTACAGCAACGAGTCACATTTATGCTCATTACCAATTTAGTGAGGACGGACAGTCCTTGGTAAAGGCTAAGGAGGCTCAAGAATTAGCAGATCTTGGGGTTGGTTCTCCCATTTCTCTAGAAACTCTAAGTTGGAAGTCAGTTTCTGATAAACTTCCTGGAGGAAGCAGTGCAGACAAGGGTACAGAGGAAACTAAATCAACCGTAGATTACAGTCCATATAACAGTATTTTGAAGGATTATGAATTTCTTCTAGATCATAAATCAGAGGTTAAGGAGAACATCAATCTTACTGCTAATATCTATGCAGGGATGGCAGAACGAAGTCAAGCCTTTACCTATGCAATGGTTGATATGGATAAAAATGGCATTGATGAAATGATTGTATCTTCGAAAAATGGTAGTGAGATTCTAGATATTTTCACACTCAAGGATCAGAAAGTCATTCGCCTCACCAATGCTGAAAATAAAATGCAGATGCTTGGAACTCGCTTTAAGGCTTATCTCCTAGAAGATGGGAAGCTTTATACCCAGTGGAATCCATTCGCAGGAGATCCACAAACCATTCATACCATTTGGAAATTGAGTAGTAATGGAGACAAACTAGAGAAGGTTAAAGAAGCCAAGACAGAGGATGAAGTTAGTCCTGGTACTCGAATGAATCTATCTAATCTTACTTGGAAATCTGTAACAGAAAAATTTGCTGGAACTTCATCTTCAACTAGCAAAACTGCTTATGGAAAAATGGATATTAATGCTATAAAAAATGGAGATTTTTCTAGCATTGAAGGAAAATGGAGTAATGGTCACGGAGGAGAAGACTTAGTCTTTAGTAAAGATGGGTTGATAGAACCAGAGGGATTTAAAGTTGACCTTACAGAATCAGAATTGGTAAATGGTTTGTTGATAGCTCGCTATTCGGCCAAAGATTTTGGAGTCTTTATTAAGTTTGTACCAGCAGGTGTTAGAATACCGGATGGGACATCTATGGGTAAGGTAGTTACGGATGCTTCGGATATTAGTAAAGATAGAATCATCTTCCATGCTGCATTTCCGTTACATGGGGATCCAGAACAATTCTTATATCGTGTAGAATAAGAGTGAAACAGATTGATTAAATAACTAATAGCACCCCACGCACATGGAAATGCTCAATCTTTCTTCTACAGAGTCAAATAAGAATTTCCCAAAACACATTGACAAAAGCCAACATTTTTTGTAAAATAAGAATCAATTAAATACCAACACCGAATGAAGTTTAATAGAAGTGGGGAATCGTTTGATTTTCCATGACTGTAAATGGACGGAACTCTGGAGAGACCGTAAAGGCACCGAAGGGGCAAGGCAGGCAACTGCTCAAACTCTCAGGTAAAAGGACAGAGCTAGGATAGACCGCTTTTTAGCATTTATCTAAGCATTCCAGAGTACATGTATCTTGCATGTGCTCTTTCTTTTGGGGTTGAAAAGATAGGAGAAGGAAATGTTAGAATTGCTTAAATCAATTGATGCTTTTGCTTGGGGTCCACCCCTCTTGATTCTATTGGTCGGGACAGGGATTTACCTAACTGCTCGTCTAGGCCTCTTGCAGGTTTTGCGTTTGCCTAAGGCCTTTCAGCTTATTTTTACTAAGGACAAGGGGCATGGCGATGTATCCAGTTTTGCGGCCTTGTGTACAGCCCTCGCAGCTACAGTTGGTACGGGAAATATTATCGGGGTGGCGACGGCTATCAAGGTCGGTGGCCCAGGAGCCCTCTTTTGGATGTGGATGGCTGCTTTCTTTGGGATGGCTACTAAGTATGCGGAAGGATTATTAGCCATTAAATACCGCACTAAGGACGACCATGGTGCAGTATCGGGAGGTCCCATGCACTATATCCTTCTAGGGATGGGAGAAAAGTGGCGTCCCCTTGCCATCTTCTTTGCCCTGGCAGGTGTGCTAGTAGCTTTGTTGGGAATCGGGACCTTTACCCAAGTCAACTCGATTACAGAATCTATCCAAAATACAACCGCTATTTCGCCAGCCATCACAGCTCTTGTGTTGTCTGTATTTGTAGCAATTGCAGTCTTTGGCGGACTCAAGTCTATTTCAAAGGTTTCGACAGCTGTTGTTCCTTTTATGGCTATTATTTATATTTTGGGAACTCTTACAGTTATTTTCTTTAATATTGGGAAAATTCCTTCTACAATCGCTCTAATTTTGACATCAGCTTTTAGTCCGGTTGCTGCGGTAGGTGGATTTGCCGGTGCTAGCATTCGGATGGCTATCCAAAATGGTGTGGCGCGTGGTGTCTTCTCAAACGAATCTGGTCTGGGTTCTGCTCCTATTGCTGCGGCTGCAGCTAAGACAAATGAACCGGTAGAGCAAGGATTGATTTCCATGACAGGAACCTTTATTGACACCCTCATTATCTGTACTCTGACTGGTTTGACCATCTTGGTAACTGGGGTTTGGAGTGGTGATTTAAATGGGGTTGCCTTGACTCAGTCAGCCTTCTCAACAGTCTTTTCACACTTTGGACCTGCCCTCTTGACCATCTTCCTTGTGCTTTTTGCCTTTACAACGATTCTAGGTTGGAACTATTATGGAGAACGCTGTTTCGAGTTTCTCTTTGGGGTTCGTTTTATCTGGCTCTACCGTGTGGTTTTTGTACTCATGGTCTTGCTGGGAGGATTCATCGAGTTGGATATGGTTTGGATTATCGCAGATATTGTCAATGCTTTGATGGCTCTACCAAACTTGATTGCCCTCTTAGTTTTATCTCCAGTTGTTATTGCTGAAACTAAAAAGTATTTTAATAAATAATGGAATCACACATCTCGTGTGATTTTTTGCTTTCATAAAAAATTTCTATCAGTGCAATTTAAAATATATATTATACACGGTATAGAATCTGTGATAGACTAGATTTCAACAAAATGAAAAGAGGTTTTATGATGACAACATTTACAATCCATACAGTCGAATCAGCACCAGCAGAAGTGAAAGAAGTTCTTGAAACAGTAGAAAAAGATAACAATGGCTATATTCCTAACCTAATTGGTCTCTTGGCTAATGCACCGACTGCTTTAGAGGCTTACCGTACTGTCGGAGCTATCAACCGTCGCAACAGCTTGACACCCGTTGAGCGTGAAGTGGTGCAAATCACAGCAGCCGTAACCAATGGTTGTGCCTTCTGCGTCGCAGGTCACACAGCCTTTTCAATCAAACAAATCCAGATGAATGATGACCTTTTGCAAGCCCTCCGCAATCGTACTCCAATTGAAACAGATCCTAAATTGGACACCCTAGCTAAGTTTACCTTGGCGGTTATCAATACCAAGGGTCGTGTAGGAGATGAAGCCTTATCTGAATTTTTAGAAGCTGGCTACACCCAACAAAATGCCTTGGATGTGGTTCTTGGTGTCAGCCTAGCAAGCCTTTGTAACTATGCCAACAACCTAGCTAATACCCCAATTAATCCAGAATTGCAACCTTATGCTTAATTCATATCTGAGTAAAATGAAGTCTGAAATAATCGGACTTCGTTTTTTTATCCCCTCATTTAAGCACTTTTATGCTATACTGAAGCTGACATGATTATTGGAGGTTAAGATGAAAAAACTCCCCTTGGTATTTTCTGGTTGTTTGCTAGGTTTGGCAGGAGCTGGAAATCTTATGTTAGATACGTTACCGATTCTGTCCCATCTGCTTAGTCTGACAGGTTTGATTTTGTGGATTTACTTTCTGATTTTGCATTTGTTTAGTTGGAAGGAAACCAAGCAAGAATTGACTAAGCCTCCTCTTTTGTCAGGAATGGGGACCTTTCCCATGGCTGGGATGATTTTATCGACTTATGTCTTTCGCATTTTCCCTCATTTGCCAATAGTAGCGCAAGGACTCTGGTGGTTTTCTTTTCTCTTGGATTGGGCCTTGATTGTTATTTTTACAATTAAATTTGCCTATCCATGTAAGAGAGTAAACTCTACTCCCAGCTGGACGGTGCTTTATGTGGGGATAGCAGTGGCAGCCTTGACCTATCCTCTCGTAGGTATCATCGAAATTGCCTATGTGACCTTGATTTTTGGATTTCTCTTGACCTTCTATCTCTATCCACTTATTTATAGCGATTTAAAGAAACATCCACTCCAACTAGCCTTGCTTGGCCAAGAAGGAATCTATTGTGCTCCCTTCTCTCTACTTTTGGCTTCCCTAGTTCGAGTTGGAGGAGCCAGCCTACCGACTTGGCTCTTGATTGCCATGATTTTGGCTTCTCAAACTTTCTTTTTCTTTGTTTTGACTCGCCTGCCCAATATTTTAAAACAAGGCTTTCAACCAGCCTTCTCAGCCCTCACCTTCCCGACCATTATCACAGCTACCTCGCTCAAGATGGCTCAGGGAATCTTGAAACTTCCATTTTTGGATTATTTAGTACTGGCTGAAACCGCTATTTGCTTAATTATTTTAGTCTTTGTGTTAGGCGCTTATCTGAATTGGTTACGAAAAAAGGTCTAGCTAGAAATAGCTAAACCTTATTTTTTATGGTTTGATAACTTCAGCTCCACCCATGTATGGACGAAGTGCTTCTGGGATGGTCACAGAACCATCTTCATTTTGGTAGTTTTCAAGAATAGCAGCCACTGTACGTCCAACTGCAAGTCCAGAACCGTTCAAGGTATGGAGGAGTTTCACCTTGCCGTCTGCTTCATCACGGTAACGGATTTGGGCACGACGGGCTTGGAAATCTTCTGTGTTTGAACAACTTGAGATTTCACGGTAGGTATTTTGCGCTGGAATCCAAACTTCCAAGTCGTAAGTCTTGGCAGCTGAGAAGCCCATATCTCCAGTAGAGAGCGCAACGACACGGTATGGAAGGTTAAGTTTTTGAAGAATGTTTTCAGCGTTGGCTGTCATTTTTTCCAATTCTTCGTAAGATTCTTCTGGTTTGGCAAATTTAACCATTTCAACCTTATGGAATTGGTGCAAACGAATCAAGCCACGAGTATCACGACCAGCTGAACCAGCCTCAGAACGGAATGAAGGACTCATAGCAGTGAAGTAGATTGGCAGGTCTTTACCGTCCAGGATTTCATCACGGTAGTAGTTTGTTAGAGGAACCTCAGCTGTAGGAATAAGGACATAATTGCTGTCGCTGAGTTCAAAAGTGTCTTCCTTGAATTTTGGATATTGACCAGTACCAAACATAGAATCGTGGTTAACCATGTAAGGTGTGATGACTTCTGTATAGCCTTCTTTTCCATGTTCATCCAACATAAAGTTGTAGATAGCACGTTCCAAACGAGCACCGAGACCTTTATAGAAGAGGAAACGAGCGCCTGTTACCTTACCACCGCGTTCCCAGTCAAGGATACCAAGATCTTCACCAAGATCCCAGTGAGCTTTTGGCTCGAAATCGAACTCGCGTGGAGTGCCCCAACGGCGAACTTCCACATTGTCATCTTCGTCAACCCCAACAGGAACGCTATCAGCTGGAATATTTGGAAGAGTCGTGGTAAATTCTGTCAATTTAGCATCGATGTTTGCCAATTCAGCGTCCAAAGCTTTGACTTCAGCAGATAGAGTTTGCATAGCAGCAATCCTGTCATCTGCATTTTCTTTGTTACGCTTAGCTTGGGCAATCTCAGCAGAAACTGTGTTTCGTTCTGCTTTGAGAGTTTCAACCTTGACCAAAATGTCACGACGTTTAGCATCGATTTCTTTCATCTCGTTTAAGATAGCAGCATCTACACCACGTGTAGCCAATTTTTCTGCGACAGCATCAAAGTCTGTACGAATACGTTTGATATCTAACATAAGAACTCCTTTATGAAAAAAGCACACCTGACAAAGCGTTGGAGTGGCAGGGCCACGGTTCCATCCAACTTCACAGGAGTGCACTTGATTGTGTATGTAATTGTTACTAACGGTAGAATTTCACCTATCCCTCCTATCTGCTCGCAGCACCCGCAGACTTTCTGAAAGAAGAAGATAACCTACTTATCCGTTGCTATGATTATACTAAAGTTTCTACTTTTTTGCAAATAGATTTTTAAATTTTTGACCAATGGTCTGGAGTAGAGTCGGAAGTTTCACGACCTTGTCATTGCCCAGTTTTTCACGAGCAATTTTGAGGATGGCACCTGAGTCTTTTGAAGAAAAGAGGAATTTTCCTCTGTCTGTAAAGACTTCGAAGTGGCGACTGATTTTTCGCCCAGTGACATTTGCCCCAATTTGGTTGATATGGCTCCAAGGAATCTGGATAAATTGTTCAACATTGACATCGGGGTAAAATTCCAAAGCCTGATCTCCGACAAGGAATTTCCCAACTTTCCCAGCTATAGAGAGGTAGGAGGTGCCTGTCGTATTGAGGAGCACTGTTTTGTTAAGTGATTGAGCCATGCTTAGTCTTCCTTACTTTCACCGAAAAAGGCATTGTAGAGGGCTTTAATAGCTGCTTTCTCTTGGTCCTTATGGACAACAAACATGATAGATACTTCACTAGAACCTTGAGACATCATCTGTATGTTGATCTTATTTTCAGATAGAGCGCGTGTTGCAGTGGCAGTTACTCCAATATGACTCTTCATCTTTTCACCAACAATCATAATGATAGAAAGGTCGTGTTCGATTTCTGCATGATCTACTTCAGCCTTTTGCACCAACTGACGAAGGATTTCTTCTTCCTTGATAGGAGTTAGTTCGCGAGAACGGAGAATGATAGAAAGATCGTCGATACCTGTTGGCATATGTTCCCAACCAATGTTGAGGTCTTCAAGGATCTGCAGAACTTTGCGTCCAAAACCAACCTCACGGTTCATGAGGTATTTAGACATGTTGATGCTGACAAAGCCAGAGTCACCAGCAATTCCTACTACTGGGAATTCATCACTACTATGTTTTAGAACGATACGAGTACCTGGGTGGTCAGGGTTGTTGGTATTCTTGATAACGAGAGGGATTTTTCCACGGTAGGCAGGAAGAAGTGCTTCGTCATGAAGAACTGAGAAGCCTGCATAGGCCAACTCACGCATTTCACGGTAGGTCAACTCTGGGATAGAGTGTGGTTGGTGAATGATTCCTGGGTGAGCCGCAAAGATACCATCAACATCCGTAAAGTTTTCATAGAGGTCTGCCTTAACACCGGCAGCAATGATAGAACCTGTAATGTCTGATCCTCCACGTGAGAAGGTACAGATTTGATTTTCCTTGGTAACTCCAAAGAAACCAGGAATGACAAGAACTTCATTTGTATTTGTCAATTCTTCAATCTTGTCATAACTTGATGGAATGATGCGAGCGTGACCAGGTTCACTTGTGACCACAATACCAGCTTCTCTAGGGTGCACATAGCGTGCATCGATCCCGTTTTGATTAAAGTAGGCAGCAATCAATTTAGCATTGTTATTTTCACCAGCTGCTAGGAAAGTGTCGTAGAGAAATTCGTTTTCTTCGATAGGAAGAGTAGCTAAGGCACGAATGCTTTTAGAAATTTTTTCTAGCACAGCTGGTTTAAGACCTAGTTCACTAACCATAGCAGCATAGCGGTCGATAATCCAGTTTTGACTCTTACTAATATCGTTACCAGCAACATAGTCGCGGTAGTATTTAATCAAGGCATCCGTAACCTTAGTATCTTCAGCATTGCGTTTACCAGGCGCAGAAACGACTACAAAACGACGCTCTGAATCGCTTTTTACGATGTTTAAAACTTTTTCTAATTGACTAGCAGAGGCAAGAGAGCTACCTCCAAATTTAACAACCTTCATAAGAACTCCTAAAGTAAGTATTTTATACGATTATAGCAGAAAGAAAGCCTTTTTTCAATGAAGAAAATAAGATGCTTTCTAGTATAAAGCGATCCTTTCTAATCGGCTGAGACACTTTCAGTTGATTTTTTCTTGCTTTCTGATTTTAAAAAAGATATACTTTGAAAATAGAATAATTTAAACTGCTTATAAAATAAAAAGGAGTCCTGATGGAACACATTATTTATCAGCTTGAAGAGGATTTGGCAATTCTTACCTTGAATCGTCCTGAGGTCGCGAATGGTTTTCATATTCCTATGTGTGAGGAGATTTTAGAAGCTCTGACTTTGGCAGACGAGGATCCGGCTGTGCATTTTGTCTTAATCAACGCGAATGGCAAAGTCTTCTCTGTTGGGGGAGATTTGGTTGAGATGAAGCGAGCAGTCGATGAGGATGATATTCCATCATTGACGAAAATCGCAGAATTGGTCAATACTATTTCTTATAAAATCAAGCAAATTGCTAAACCTGTCTTGATGGAGGTTGATGGGGCTGTTGCAGGTGCCGCAGCGAATATGGCTGTTGCTGCAGATTTCTGTCTGGCAACGGATAAGGCTAAATTTATCCAAGCCTTTGTTGGAGTTGGCTTGGCTCCGGATGCAGGAGGAATTCATCTCTTGAGTCGAAGTATTGGTGTGACGCGTGCTGCTCAATTAGCTATGACAGGTGAGGCTTTGAACGCAGAAAAAGCTCTAGAGTGGGGGCTGGTTTACCGTGTCTGTGAAGCTGATAAACTTGAAAAGACGAGAGAACAGCTTCTTAAAAAATTAAGACGTGGTTCAAGCAATTCCTATGCTGCCATTAAGAAGTTGGTGTGGGAGAGCCAATTCAAAGATTGGCAAGATTATGCTACTTTAGAACTGAACCTACAGGAATCCTTAGCTCAAACAGAGGATTTCAAAGAAGGAGTTCGGGCTCATTCGGAAAGAAGACGACCTAAATTTACAGGAAAATAAAAAAATACTTGCACCATTCTTTGAACTTTGATATAATTCTTTTGTCAAATGTTTTGATTCTAAAAGTTTTTTTGAAAAGGAGGGAAGGAAAGATTGGACTACCAACGAATTAATGAATACTTAACGTCTATATTTAACAATGTCCTCGTTATTGAGGAAGTTAGCTTGAGGGGTAGTCGTTTCAAGGATATCTCCATCAAAGAAATGCATACGATTGATGTAATTGGGAAATTCCCAGACGTGACACCAAGTCAAGTGTCGAAAGAGTTGATGGTGACTCTTGGGACAGTTACGACTAGTTTGAATAATCTCGAACGCAAGGGTTACATTGAACGCATTCGTTCAGAACATGATCGTCGTGTGGTGCATCTGCATTTGACAAAGAAAGGTCGCTTGGTTCATAGGCTACATAAACGCTTCCACAAGGCCATGGTTGAAAAAATCATTGATGGTATGAGTAAGCAAGAAATGGAGGTTATGAGTAAAGGCTTGACCAATCTTTATCAATTTTTGGAGGATTTGAGATAATGGCTTTTGCAAAAATAAGCCAGGTTGCTCATTATGTGCCAGAGCAAGTGGTTACAAATCATGATTTGGCTCAGATTATGGATACCAATGATGAGTGGATTTCAAGTCGGACGGGAATACGACAAAGGCATATTTCAAGAACAGAATCTACTAGTGATTTGGCTACAGAGGTTGCTAAGAAACTGATGGCAAAAGCTGAAATCACAGGAGAGGAGTTGGATTTTATCATCCTAGCTACCATTACTCCCGATTCGATGATGCCCTCTACAGCTGCTCGTGTTCAAGCTAATATTGGTGCTAATAAGGCCTTTGCTTTTGACCTAACAGCAGCTTGCAGTGGATTTGTATTTGCTCTTTCAACTGCTGAAAAGTTTATCGCTTCTGGTCGCTTTCAAAAAGGCTTGGTGATTGGTAGTGAAACCCTCTCTAAAGCAGTCGATTGGTCAGACCGATCAACAGCTGTTTTGTTTGGAGATGGTGCTGGTGGAGTCTTGCTAGAAGCTAGCGAGAAAGAGCATTTTTTGGCTGAGAGTCTCAATAGTGATGGGAGTCGTAGCGAGTGTCTAACTTATGGACATTCAGGCTTGCATTCTCCGTTTTCAGATCAAGAAAGTGCAGATTCATTTTTGAAGATGGATGGGCGCGCAGTCTTTGATTTTGCTATTCGGGATGTAGCCAAGTCTATCAAGCAGACTATTGAAGAATCTCCTGTAGAGGCAACAGACTTGGATTATCTGCTACTTCATCAGGCTAATGACCGTATCTTGGATAAAATGGCTAAAAAAATTGGTGTTAACCGAGATAAACTTCCAGCCAATATGATGGAATATGGCAATACCAGTGCAGCCAGTATCCCGATTTTACTTTCAGAGTGTGTAGAACAAGGCCTCATCCGTTTAGATGGTAGCCAGACTGTTCTACTATCAGGCTTCGGTGGAGGCTTGACATGGGGCACGCTCATTCTTACAATTTAGGTAATCATGTGGTGAACACATTGTTATAAAAAAACTATTTATTTTAAAGGAGTCCTATCATGGCAGTATTTGAAAAAGTACAAGAAATTATCGTTGAAGAACTTGGGAAAGACGCATCAGAAGTAACACTTGAATCAACTTTTGATGATTTGGACGCAGATTCATTGGACTTGTTCCAAGTAATCTCAGAAATCGAAGATGCTTTTGATATCCAAATCGAAGCAGAAGATGACTTGAAAACAGTTGGTGACTTGGTTGCCTATGTTGAAGAGCAAACAAAATAAGCAGAATATAAGATAGAAGGAGTAGGGAAACCCGCTCCCTCTTGTTTAGGCAATAGTTTGATTGTCAAATTATGACGGTATCGAACTATTACGTAAGCAAGAAACGATGGAGGCACTATGAAAACGCGTATTACAGAATTATTGAACATTGATTATCCTATTTTTCAAGGAGGAATGGCCTGGGTTGCTGATGGTGATTTGGCAGGAGCTGTTTCCAAGGCTGGAGGACTAGGGATTATCGGTGGGGGGAATGCCCCTAAAGAAGTTGTCAAGGAAAATATTGATAAAATCAAATCATTGACTGATAAACCCTTTGGTGTCAACATTATGCTCTTGTCTCCCTTTGTGGAAGATATTGTAGACCTCGTTATCGAGGAAGGTGTTAAGGTAGTGACAACAGGTGCAGGAAATCCAAGCAAATACATGGAACGTTTCCATGAAGCTGGTATTACGGTTATTCCTGTTGTTCCAAGTGTTGCCCTAGCTAGACGCATGGAAAAAATCGGTGCAGATGCCGTTATTGCAGAAGGAATGGAAGCTGGGGGGCATATCGGTAAATTAACAACCATGACCTTGGTGCGCCAGGTTGCTGCTGCTGTATCTATTCCTGTTATTGCTGCAGGAGGGATTGCAGATGGTGAAGGTGCTGCAGCTGGCTTTATGCTAGGTGCAGAAGCTGTTCAGGTTGGAACTCGCTTTGTCGTTGCAAAAGAGTCTAATGCCCATCCAAATTATAAGGCGAAAATTTTAAAAGCTAGAGATATCGATACTACGATTTCAGCTCAACACTTTGGACATGCTGTTCGTGCGATTAAAAACCAATTGACTCGTGATTTTGAAAAAGCTGAGAAAGATGCCTTTAAACAAGAAAATCCAGATTTGGAAATTTTTGAACAAATGGGAGCAGGTGCACTAGCCAAAGCAGTTGTTCACGGAGATGTGGATGGTGGATCTGTTATGGCAGGTCAAATTGCTGGGCTTGTTTCCAAAGAAGAAACCGTTGAAGAAATCCTAAAAGATTTGTATTACGGAGCAGCTAAGAAAATTCAAGAAGAAGCCTCTCGTTGGGCAGGAGTTGTAAGAAATGACTAAAACGGCCTTTTTATTTGCTGGCCAAGGTGCCCAGTATCTAGGTATGGGACGGGATCTCTATGATCACTACCCTATTGTCAAAGAAACGATTGATCAAGCGAGTCAGGTACTCGGTTATGATTTGCGTTATCTCATTGATACGGAAGAAGCAAAACTTAACCAGACCCGCTATACGCAACCAGCTATTTTAGCGACTTCAGTTGCTATTTACCGTTTATTGCAAGAAAAGGGCTATCAGCCTGATATGGTTGCTGGTTTGTCCCTTGGGGAATATTCTGCCTTGGTGGCCAGCGGCGCCTTGGATTTTGAAGAAGCTGTTGCCTTAGTTGCTAAGCGTGGAGCCTATATGGAAGAAGCGGCCCCTGCTGGTTCTGGCAAGATGGTAGCAGTTCTCAATACGCCAGTAGAGGTCATTGAGGAAGCCTGTCAAAAAGCTTCTGAACTCGGAGTGGTTACCCCAGCCAACTATAATACACCTGCACAAATCGTGATTGGTGGAGAAGTGGTTGCAGTTGATCGAGCTGTAGAACTCTTGCAGGAAGCAGGCACCAAACGCTTGATTCCTCTCAAGGTTTCAGGACCTTTTCATACCGCTCTCCTTGAGCCTGCTAGCCAGAAACTAGCTGAAACTCTAGCTCAGGTAAGTTTTTCAGATTTCACTTGTCCCCTAGTCGGCAATACAGAAGCTGCAGTTATGAAAAAAGAAGACATTGCTCAACTTTTGACGCGTCAGGTCAAGGAGCCAGTTCGTTTCTATGAAAGTATTGGGGTCATGCAAGAAGCAGGCGTAACCAACTTTATCGAGATTGGTCCGGGGAAAGTCTTGTCAGGCTTTGTGAAAAAAATTGATAAGACAGCTAAATTAGCCAATGTTGAAGATCAGGCTAGCTTGGAAGCCTTGCTAGAAAACAAGTAATCCCTTCTCCCATAAATACAAGAGGAAACAGGAGAAAAGAATGCAACTAAAAAATAAAAATATCTTTATTACAGGTTCGAGTCGTGGAATTGGTCTTGCTATTGCCCACAAGTTTGCTCAAGCAGGAGCCAATATTGTTTTAAACAGTCGTGGTGCAATTTCAGAAGAATTGCTCGCTGAGTTTTCAAACTATGGTGTCAAGGTGGTTCTTATATCAGGAGATGTATCAGATTTTGCAGACGCTAAGCGTATGGTTGAGAAAGCTATTGCAGAGCTGGGTTCAGTAGATGTTTTGGTTAACAATGCAGGAATTACTCAAGATACCCTGATGCTCAAGATGACAGAAGCGGATTTTGAAAAAGTGCTTAAAGTTAACTTAACTGGTGCCTTTAACATGACACAATCAGTCTTGAAACCGATGATGAAAGCCAGAGAAGGTGCTATCATTAATATGTCTAGCGTAGTTGGTTTGATGGGAAATATCGGTCAAGCTAACTATGCAGCTTCTAAGGCTGGTTTGATTGGTTTTACCAAGTCTGTGGCGCGTGAAGTGGCCAATCGCAATATCAGGGTTAATGCTATTGCACCTGGAATGATTGAGTCCGATATGACAGCTGTTCTATCAGACAAGGTAAAAGATGCTATGCTGGCACAAATTCCTATGAAAGAATTTGGGCAGGCAGAGCAGGTTGCAGATTTGACAGTATTTTTAGCAGGCCAAGATTATCTAACTGGTCAAGTGGTTGCCATTGATGGTGGCTTAAGTATGTAGCAGAAGCTAGAGGTAAAAAAGATGAAACTAAATCGCGTAGTAGTAACAGGTTATGGAGTAACATCTCCAATCGGAAATACACCAGAAGAATTTTGGAATAGTTTGACAACTGGAAAAATCGGAATTGGCCAAATTACAAAATTTGATCATAGTGACTTTGATGT
This sequence comes from Streptococcus mitis, assembly GCF_023109235.1. Lineage (GTDB taxonomy): Bacteria > Bacillota > Bacilli > Lactobacillales > Streptococcaceae > Streptococcus > Streptococcus mitis_DA. Next base: position 6,725 of record NZ_JALDUC010000016.1, on the reverse strand, counting down.
GCATAATGCAGCAGAAATTCAAGATTTTCCTTTTGATAAATACTTTGTAAAGAAAGATACCAATCGTTTTGATAACTATTCTTTGTATGCTTTGTACGCAGCCCAAGAGGCTGTCAATCATGCCAATCTGGATGTAGAGGCTATTGACAAGGATCGTTTTGGTGTTATTGTTGCCTCTGGTATTGGTGGAATCAAGGAAATTGAAGATCAAGTACTTCGCTTAAATGATAAAGGTCCAAAACGTGTGAAACCATTGACCCTTCCAAAAGCCTTGCCAAATATGGCTTCAGGAAATGTTGCTATGCGTTTTGGAGCAAACGGTGTTTGTAAATCTATCAATACTGCCTGCGCTTCATCAAATGATGCGATTGGGGATGCCTTCCGCTCAATCAAGTTTGGTTTCCAAGATGTTATGTTGGTAGGTGGTTCGGAAGCTTCTATTACACCTTTCGCTATTGCTGGTTTCCAAGCCCTAACAGCTCTCTCTACTACAGAGGATCCAACTCGTGCTTCTATTCCATTTGATAAGGACCGTAATGGTTTTGTTATGGGTGAAGGTTCAGGGATGTTGGTTCTTGAAAGTCTTGAACACGCTGAAAAACGTGGGGCAACCATCCTTGCTGAAGTAGTTGGTTACGGAAATACTTGTGATGCCTACCATATGACTTCTCCTCATCCAGAAGGTCAGGGAGCTATCAAGGCCATCAAACTAGCCTTGGAAGAAGCTGAGATTTCTCCAGAGCAAGTAGCCTATGTCAATGCTCACGGAACGTCAACTCCTGCTAATGAAAAAGGAGAAAGTGGAGCTATTGTAGCTGTTCTTGGTAAGGAAGTACCTGTGTCATCAACCAAATCATTCACGGGCCATTTGCTGGGGGCTGCGGGTGCTGTAGAAGCTATCGTTACAATCGAAGCTATGCGTCATAACTTTGTACCAATGACAGCTGGAACAAGTGAAGTATCAGATTATATCGAAGCCAATGTCGTTTATGGACAAGGCTTGGAGCAAGAAATTCCATACGCTATTTCAAATACCTTTGGTTTTGGTGGCCACAATGCAGTTCTTGCTTTCAAACGTTGGGAGAATAAATAAGTATGAATTTAAACGATATTAAAGACTTGATGGCCCAATTTGACCAATCAAGTTTGAGAGAATTTTCTTATAAAAATGGGACGGATGAGTTGCAGTTTAGCAAGAATGAAGCGAGAGTTGTGTCTGAAGTTGCAGCTCAAGTCGCTCCAGCGCCCGTTCTAGCAACACCAAGTCCAGTAGTTCCTACATCTACTCCAGCAGAGACTGTAGCAGAAGATGTCCCAGTTCCAGCTGAAGCAAGTGTGGCTGCTGAGGGAGATGTTGTAGAGAGTCCACTTGTTGGGGTGGCTTACTTGGCTGCTGGTCCTGATAAACCTGCCTTCGTTTCAGTTGGTGATAGTGTCAAAAAAGGTCAGACATTGGTGATCATCGAAGCCATGAAAGTCATGAATGAAATTCCAGCACCTAAGGATGGTGTGGTAACAGAAATTCTCGTTTCTAACGAAGAAATGGTTGAGTTTGGTAAAGGATTGGTACGTATCAAATGATCGATATTCAAGGAATCAAAGAAGCCCTTCCCCACTGTTATCCTATGCTCCTAGTAGACCGTGTGTTGGAAGTGAGCGAGGATACCATTGTTGCCATCAAAAATGTAACCATCAATGAGCCCTTCTTCAACGGTCATTTTCCTCAATACCCTGTCATGCCAGGTGTTCTGATTATGGAAGCCTTGGCGCAAACAGCTGGTGTCTTGGAGTTATCAAAACCTGAAAATAAAGGTAAACTAGTCTTTTACGCTGGTATGGACAAGGTCAAGTTTAAGAAGCAAGTTGTACCAGGTGACCAATTAGTTATGACGGCAACGTTTGTAAAACGTCGTGGCACCATAGCTGTGGTTGAAGCAAAGGCTGAAGTGGATGGCAAGCTTGCGGCCAGTGGAACTCTTACCTTTGCAATAGGGAACTAAGGAGGTTCTCCATGTTTCGAAAAATTTTAATTGCCAATCGTGGTGAAATTGCGGTTCGTATTATCCGTGCGGCGCGTGAATTGGGCATTGCGACGGTGGCGGTTTATTCAACTGCTGATAAGGAAGCTCTTCATACGCTTTTGGCAGATGAAGCGGTTTGTATCGGCCCTGGTAAGGCAACTGAGTCTTATCTCAATATTAATGCGGTTCTATCAGCTGCAGTCTTGACTGAGGCAGAAGCTATTCACCCAGGTTTTGGATTTCTCAGTGAAAATTCCAAATTTGCGACCATGTGTGAAGAAGTTGGTATCAAGTTTATTGGCCCATCTGGACATGTCATGGATATGATGGGGGATAAAATCAATGCACGTGCTCAGATGATCAAGGCAGGTGTACCTGTCATTCCAGGTTCAGATGGAGAAGTGCATAACTCTGAGGAAGCTTTGATTGTTGCTGAAAAAATTGGCTATCCTGTTATGCTCAAGGCTTCAGCAGGTGGTGGTGGTAAAGGGATTCGTAAGGTTGGAAAACCAGAAGACCTCGTTTCAGCCTTTGAGACCGCCTCTAGTGAAGCCAAGGCTAATTATGGCAATGGTGCCATGTACATAGAACGGGTCATCTATCCAGCTCGTCATATCGAGGTTCAAATCTTAGGAGATGAACACGGAAATGTGATTCACTTGGGTGAACGGGATTGTTCTCTTCAACGGAATAACCAAAAGGTTTTGGAAGAAAGTCCTTCAATTGCAATCGGAAAAACGCTGCGTCATGAAATCGGTGCGGCTGCTGTTCGAGCTGCAGAGTCTGTTGGTTATGAAAATGCAGGGACCATTGAGTTTCTTCTTGATGAAGCCAGTGGTAAATTCTATTTTATGGAGATGAATACTCGTGTACAAGTAGAACATCCAGTAACAGAATTTGTTTCAGGTGTGGATATCGTTAAGGAACAGATTCGCATTGCGGCAGGTCAGCCTCTGTCTGTTAAGCAAGAAGATATTGTCCTACGCGGTCATGCCATCGAGTGTCGTATCAATGCAGAAAATCCAGCCTTCAACTTTGCTCCTAGTCCAGGTAAGATTACCAATCTCCATCTGCCAAGTGGTGGAGTTGGCTTGCGCGTGGATTCAGCAGTTTATCCAGGCTATACCATTCCACCTTATTATGATAGTATGATTGCTAAAATCATCGTTCACGGTGAAAATCGTTTTGATGCCTTGATGAAAATGCAACGTGCCCTCTATGAATTAGAGATTGAAGGGGTGCAGACCAATGCAGATTTCCAGCTTGACCTCATTTCAGATCGCAATGTCATTGCTGGAGATTACGATACTTCCTTCTTGATGGAAACCTTTTTACCCAAGTATCAAGAAAAAGAATAAAATGACTTCAAGAGTTTAAACCGAAAAGGGGAATCAATGGCTCTATTTAGTAAAAAAGATAAGTATATTCGAATCAATCCCAATCGTTCGGTTAGGGAAAAACCTCAAGCCAAGCCAGAGGTTCCAGATGAATTATTCTCCCAGTGTCCAGGCTGTAAGCATACCATTTATCAGAAGGATCTGGGAAGTGAGCGTATCTGTCCGCACTGTAGTTACACCTTTCGTATTTCTGCCCAAGAACGCTTGGCTTTGACGATTGATATGGGAACCTTCAAGGAATTGTTTACAGGGATTGAAAGCAAGGATCCCTTGCATTTCCCTGGTTATCAAAAGAAACTAGCAACTATGCGTGAAAAAACAGGTCTGGATGAAGCCGTTGTGACAGGAACAGCTCTTATAAAAGGTCAGACTGTGGCTCTTGGGATTATGGATTCTAACTTTATCATGGCTTCTATGGGTACAGTTGTAGGTGAGAAAATCACTCGCTTGTTTGAGTATGCGACTGTCGAACAATTGCCAGTTGTTCTCTTCACAGCCTCTGGTGGCGCCCGTATGCAGGAAGGGATCATGAGTCTCATGCAGATGGCCAAGATTTCTGCAGCGGTTAAACGCCATTCAAATGCAGGCCTCTTTTACCTGACCATTTTGACAGATCCAACGACAGGTGGTGTAACAGCTTCCTTCGCTATGGAAGGCGATATCATTCTAGCTGAACCACAAAGTTTGGTTGGTTTTGCTGGGCGTCGTGTGATTGAAAATACGGTTCGTGAAAGCTTACCTGAGGATTTCCAAAAGGCAGAATTCCTATTGGAACATGGCTTTGTGGATGCTATTATCAAAAGAAGAGACTTACCAGATACGATTGCTAGTCTAGTCAGATTGCATGGAGGGTGTCCTAGATGAATATTGCAAAAATAGTCAGAGAAGCGCGTGAGCAGAGTCGTTTGACAACCTTGGACTTTGCGACAGGCATTTTTGATGAATTTATCCAATTACATGGTGACCGTTCTTTTCGTGATGATGGTGCAGTTGTTGGTGGTATTGGCTGGCTTGGGGACCAAGCTGTAACAGTGGTTGGTATCCAAAAAGGCAAGAGTTTACAAGATAACCTCAAGAGGAATTTTGGTCAACCGCATCCAGAAGGCTACCGTAAGGCCCTACGTTTGATGAAACAGGCTGAAAAGTTTGGTCGTCCAGTTGTGACCTTTATCAATACTGCAGGTGCCTATCCTGGTGTGGGAGCGGAAGAACGTGGTCAGGGAGAAGCTATTGCTCGCAATCTCATGGAAATGAGTGACCTGAAAGTTCCGATTATCGCCATCATTATAGGAGAAGGTGGTTCAGGCGGGGCTCTGGCTCTAGCAGTCGCAGACCGTGTTTGGATGCTGGAAAATTCTATCTATGCTATTCTCAGTCCAGAAGGCTTTGCTTCCATTTTATGGAAGGACGGAACTCGTGCCATGGAAGCGGCTGAACTGATGAAAATCACTTCACACGAGCTGCTAGAAATGGACGTGGTGGACAAGGTGATTTCTGAAGCAGGACTTTCTAGCAAAGAATTAATTAAGAATGTCAAAAAAGAACTCCAAGATGAGCTAGCTAGACTTTCACAAAAATCGTTAGAAGCGTTGTTGGAAGAACGTTATCAACGATTTAGAAAATACTAATACCTCAGAATACATAAAAACTAGAACTGGCAGTCAGTTCTAGTTTTTATGTGGTTCTTACTCTGTATCAAGGACGAAGTAAAAGGTGCTTGGAAGACCAAACACCTTTTCGATTATTCATTTTCTTCAGTTACAAATTGACTAAGCAGTCCATTGATAAAACGGGCTGATTTTTGATCTGAAAAATTCTTAGCAAGTTCAATGGCTTCATTGACTGCTACCAGCTGAGGTGTATCAAATGATGTGATTTCAAAGATACCCAAGCGTAGTAAGTTTTTTTCGATCAAGGTCAATCGTTCAACTGTCCAGCCTGACTTGAGGTGCTGGTTGATTTGTTTATCCAACTCGTCTTTTTGAGCTTGAACGCCAGAAACCAAGTTTAGAAGAAAGGCAGGGATTTGCACATCTGCATCTTCACGGTCATGCGTGTAGGCAAAGTGACAAGCTGTTTCCATATCTGTACCGAATTCAAGGCTCATAAGAGCTTGAAAAGCGCATTTACGAAGTTCGCGTCTAGATTCTAATAATGGACTAGTCATTGAGGAAGTCCTCGTTAAATAGATCTTTCAACTCAGGTTTTGGTGTTTTGTCTGGAACGATTCCTGCAACATGGATGTTGACAGCAGAAAGTTCCACATCAGCCATATCACGGACAGCATCTTTGACTGCTTTTTGAATAGCAAGAGCAACTTTTGGTACTTTCACACCGTACTCAAGATAGAGGTAGATGTCAGCAGTTAGTTCTTCGTTGCTTTCTTTTAAGTAGACGCCGCGTCCAAGAGAGAGTTTTGATAGGGTATCAGATACGGATTTATTTGAAAATGAGTGGACACCATCAACTTTAGCAGTTGCGATGGCAATGATTTTTTCAAGTACACGTGGAGCGATAACGATTTCGCCAAATTGTTCTTCAATTCCCATAGAATGACCTCTTTCTAGAGATTAGGCACGAGAAACGTAAGTTCCTTCTGCAGTGTTGATGATCAATTTTTGTCCAGCTTCGATGAAGTCAGGAACGTTGACAACAAGTCCAGTTTCCATAGTTGCTGGTTTACCAGAACCTGTAACAGTCGCACCTTTGATAGATGGTTGTGTTTCAGCAACTGTCAATTCAACAGTAGTTGGTACAGTTACACCAATCACTTCAGTTCCGTAGAATTGAATTTTCACATCAGAGTTTTCAAGGATGTAAAGCAATTCATTTTCAACATTTACGACTGGGATTTCGTATTGGTCGTAAGTTTCAGTGTTCATGAAGTAGGCAGTTTCATCCATTTTGTACAAGTATTGAGCTGGAACAGTTTCGATAATAGCTTGTTCGAATTTTTCTTCTGGACGGTAGCTTGTGTCAAATGTAGAACCAGTACGGACATCACGCAATTTCATACGCATGATTGTGTTTCCTTTACCTGGTTTGTGGTGGCTAGCTTCCAAAACGCGGATCAATTTTCCGTCTGCAGTTTCAAATGTCATACCAGCTTTCAATTTGCTTGCTTCAATCATGTTTTTACCTCTTTAATAAATATTGTTACTCTTCATTTTACCATAAAATCTTCTGGAAATAAAGCCAAAATAGTTAATGGGATTTGGTAGGGGAGAAAAGGTAACTTCTCAAAGTAACTTCCACTTGCCTGACCAAAGTGGAAATTAGTCTAAAACGGATTTTTATGGTGGAATTA
>NZ_JALDUC010000015.1:0-40205 GCF_023109235.1 Streptococcus mitis | reverse complement strand
TTCCACTGGTTTTTACGATTTTTATCAGACTAACTTCCACTTGGATTAACGGTGGAAGTTAGTTTGGGAATTTAGCGCTTTTTCGAATGTAAGCCCTATCTACGATACTGTTTTAAGAATCGAGTCATCTTTTCTTGGATTTGGGCTAGTTCATCAACACGCGGAAGATAAACGATACGGAAGTGGTCTGGTTCCTGCCAGTTAAAGCCTCGACCATGAACCAAGAGAACCTTTTCCTGCTTCAAGAAATCAAGGACAAACTGTTCATCATCATCGATACGGTACATATTGCGGTCGATTTTAGGGAAGATATAGAGTCCAGCTTTAGGTTTAACCGCAGACAAACCTGGAATATCTTGAATGGCATTGTAAATGAAATTTCTTTGCTCGTAAATTCGTCCACCAGGAAGGAGCAATTCATCAACTGATTGGTGACCACCCAAGGAAGTTTGTACGACTTGTTGGGCCAAAACGTTAGAGCAAAGGCGCATATTGGATAGCATATTGAGCCCTTCGATATAGCCTTTAACGTGTGTCTTAGGTCCAGACAAGACCATCCAACCCACACGGAAACCAGCAATACGGTGGGATTTTGACAGGCCATTCATGCTGACACAGAAAACATCTGGTGCCAGGCTCGCCACAGGCGTATGCACATGTCCATCCATTACCATGCGGTCGTAAATTTCATCCGCAAAGATAATCAAATCATTCTGACGGGCAATCTCAATAATCTCCAGCAAAAGTTCCTTAGGATAAAGGGCTCCAGTTGGGTTGTTTGGATTGATAAGGACGATTGCCTTGGTATTAGAAGTGATTTTTGACTTGATATCGTCAATATCTGGGTACCATTCTGCAGCTTCATCACAGATATAGTGAACGGCATTTCCTCCAGCTAGGCTGACAGCCGCTGTCCAAAGGGGATAGTCTGGCATTGGCACCAAGACCTCGTCTCCATTGTCCAAAAGCCCCTGCATGGACATGACAATCAACTCACTGACACCATTTCCAAGGTAGATATCATCAATATCTACGTTTGGGAATTTCTTCAATTGGCAATACTGCATGATAGCCTTACGGGCTGAGAAAATCCCTTTGGAGTCAGAATATCCTTCACTATCACGCGCATTCATAATCAAGTCATGAATGACCTCATCTGGCGCTGTAAAGCCAAATTCTGCTGGATTTCCTGTATTCAGACGTAAAATCTTTTCTCCATTTGCTCGCATCCGCATGGCTTCTTCCAAAACAGGGCCACGGATATCATAAGCAACATGCTCTAACTTACTAGACTTGTTATATTCTTTCATCTTGTTTCCTCAATTCATCAGGATAGTAACATTATACCACTAGAAAGAGAATGCGACAAGTTTACTGAAATGGGTTACTAAGTTCGTATAGAAGAAAAACCTCGCTAAAAGCGAGGTCAAGACAGGGGAGATAGCAGGTATTTTGCCAAAGAAAGATCACATACCAAAAGATAAACCTAGAAAAAGCAAGCCTAGAAAGGAATCATAGAGAAGATTGAACATGAGGAAAAGCCCCCATATCATCATGTAATCCCAACGCCCACTTCGTTTAGCGACTAGGAATAATACCAAATGGTAAAGTAAATGAAAGACTAAAAAACCAATAAAACCTGGATAGAGAAGCGGTACCAGACTCTCTAATTGCCAGACCATGATAACTTCTAGCAAGACTGACACTAGGATAATTCCATAATAAAGGAAATTTGAATTTTTTGTTTCTTGAAAAGAGTGCTTCATCATTCTCCCTCCCTTCACTTCTTTCCTGCTATCCTTTCTTTTATTTTATCATATATTTATATAGATTTTAAGCGCTAACATTCTTTTGAAAAATATTGTTTTTGCTTTACTTCTATAGTGAAAAGGTTTACAATTATAGTAAGAAAATTTCAGGAGGTTTCATTATGGCACAACGTTACCAAAATATCATGGTCGCAATCGATGGTTCTAAAGAAGCGGACTTGGCTTTTGTCAAGGGAGTTCATTCTGCTCTACGAAACGACGCTAAACTCACCATCGCCCATGTCATTGACACACGCGCACTCCAAAGCGTATCCACCTTTGATGCTGAAGTTTACGAAGAACTCCAAGTCGACGCTGAAAGTTTGATGAAAGAGTACGAAAAACGTGCTAAAGATGCTGGTGTGGCAGATGTTCATATCGTCATTGAAATGGGAAATCCAAAGACCCTACTAGCGCGTACCATTCCCGATGCTGAAGAAGTGGACCTCATCCTTGTTGGCGCAACTGGTCTCAACGCCTTTGAACGCCTCTTGGTCGGTTCTTCATCTGAATACATTCTCCGCCATGCTAAGGTCGATTTGCTGGTTGTGAGAGAACAAGAAAAAACCTTATAATCACGTAATCACGAAAAAAAGGAGCCCAGCGCTCCTTTTTGTTTACTACTTATTTCTCTCTTTATGGCGTTCATAAGCCTTGAGCTGGCGCTGCAGTTCCTTTTTAATAGCAGGTTCTGGAGCATATTTTTCTTCCCAATCATCTGGTTTTAAGATTTTATGGGTCACTGGATCAAAATGAGCCTTGCCATCTGGAAAAATTTTCCCCATATTGGCCTGATGAACAATATCAAAAATACGTTCTGGATCCACCCCCATCAAGACAAAACTACCGTAGGTAAAGTAAAGCGTGTCGATCAGGGCATCTACCTGACCTATCAAATCTTGCTGAGCAGGCGTCTTCTTAGCCACTTTATCGGCCGCCTTATCAAGAGCTTGATGAAGTTGCGATAGAGCTCGACCAAAGTCCTCTTCAGAAGGACTGGCAGCTCTAACAAATTCCACCAATTCTTCTATTTTAAAGCCAGCCCTGTGGGTTGCACCTTCTAAATCCCAAGCTCGTGGTTCTTCTTGGGTTCGTTCATCCATCATGTGGTGGAAGGTCTTGACCTTATTGAAATGATAGTCACGGCTGACAAAGACTTTTTCTGAAGCTAGAACACCAAAATGTTCCAGGGCCTTGTGGATTCCGTCTTGCTGATTACTAGTGGTAATGTGCTTAGCAACTTCCTTGACACTGCTACTACCATTTCCCATAGCGACCGACATCCCAACGCCTGCCAGCATTTCAAGATCGTTATCGGAGTCACCAAAGGCCATGACTTGGTTGAGGTCAAAGCCATATTCTTTTCCAACTCGGCGAATACCTTCCAATTTAGAGTTTCCTTGATTGATGACATCCGCTGCAAAAGGATTGCTACGTGTCAATTTCAAATCTTCAAAATCAGCTGCCGCCTTCTCAGATTCTTCTGGCGTCATCAGCATCAAAACTTGGTAGATAGGCTGATTGATCAGATGAAGCAGATCTTCTTCCTTTTGGGGAACAACCTTGCTGACCATACGATTAAAGGAATGACTCACCGTCCGAGTTAAAACAGAGGGAACGAAGCGACTGATTCGTTGGGAAAAAGAACCCAGACCAAAAGACATGATTTTGGAACCCAACATGGCATCCTTGGTCCCTAGAGCAATCTCCTTGCCCTCTTTTTTAGCATAACTGATTAACTGGCGCAAATGTAACTTGGAAATTGGGCTCGTGAACAAGACTCTGTCTTTAGTAAAGATATACTGGCCATTGTAGGTTACCGCAAAGTCCAGATCCAAATCGTCCATCAATTCCTTAACAAAAAAAGGTCCTCGTCCTGTCGCTACACCGACAAGCACCCCTTGTTCTTTGACAATCTTAATCGCGTCCTTAGTGGATTTCAAAACACTCTTGTGATCGTTGACCAAGGTTCCATCGATATCAAAAAAAACAGCTTTGACTTCCATCCTATCCCAATCTCCCCTTTTGTGATACAATGATTATACCACATTTCAGAAAGAGTGAGTAAATCATGCCTAAGAAAATCCTTGTTTTACATACGGGTGGAACTATTTCCATGCAGGCCGATGCTTCTGGCGCTGTTGTGACGAGTTCAGATAATCCCATGAACCATGTGTCCAACCCACTTGAAGGAATCCAAGTCCACGCCTTAGACTTTTTTAACCTGCCAAGCCCCCATATCAAACCCAAGCATATGCTAGCCCTCTACCAGAAAATTAAAGAGGAAGCTGCTAACTACGATGGAGTGGTAATCACACACGGGACCGATACTTTAGAGGAAACAGCCTATTTCCTTGATACCATGGAAGTTCCCCATATGCCTATCGTTCTAACAGGGGCCATGCGTAGCTCTAACGAACTCGGCAGCGACGGTGTTTATAACTATCTGAGTGCTTTACGGGTGGCTAGCGATGACAGGGCTGCTGACAAAGGGGTTTTGGTTGTTATGAACGATGAAATCCATGCTGCCAAGTATGTTACCAAAACGCATACGACCAACGTCGGCACCTTCCAGACCCCAACACATGGGCCACTTGGTCTGATTACGAAGCGGGAAATCCTCTACTTCAAAACAGCTGAACCTCGTGTTCGCTTTGACCTTGATCACATACAAGGCTTAGTCCCTATCATCTCGGCTTATGCAGGTATGACAGATGAGCTGATTGATATGCTGGATTTGGAACAATTGGACGGCTTGATTATCCAAGCCTTCGGAGCTGGTAATATTCCCAAAGAAACGGCTCAAAAATTAGAAAACCTTCTGCAAAAAGGAATCCCAGTCGCCCTGGTATCACGATGCTTTAACGGTATAGCGGAACCTGTTTATGCCTACCAAGGTGGGGGCGTGCAGTTGCAAAAAGCAGGTGTCTTCTTTGTTAAAGAACTCAACGCCCAAAAAGCCCGCTTGAAACTCCTCATTGCCCTCAATGCCGGACTAACCGGACAGGCTTTGAAAGACTATATGGAAGGCTAAGTCTCTTCTCTAAAAACAAATCAGGAAATCTTCACGATTCCCTGATTTTTTCTATTTACGTTTTCGTGTTGAGCGGCGTTCTGTCAAACCATGAGGTAAGAGAACTTCACGTTCTTCCAACTCTTCCTTGTGCATAATCTTTGTCAACATACGCATGCTAATAGCACCAAGGTCATAAAGAGGTTGGGCAATAGTTGTCAAGTTTGGACGGGTAAAGCGTGAGACTTGTGAATCATCACTAGTAATGATTTCAAATTCTTCTGGTACTGACACACCCTTATCAGCAAGGCCGTTCAAGACACCTGCTGCCAATTCATCACCTGTTACAACTGCTGCAGTTGCGTTTGATGAAATCAAGCGTTCTGCCAAGGCATAGCCATCTTCATAAGTGTATTTAGACTCAAATACCAATCCTTCGCTATAAGAAATCCCTGCTTTTTTCAAGGCTTCCTTGTAGCCAACCAAACGAACCTTACCATTGATGTCATCCACTAGCGGACCACTAACGAAAGCAATGCGCTCGTTCTCTTTAGCAAGGTAGGTTACTGCATCAATCGTTGCTTGTTTGTAGTCAATATTGACACTTGGAAGCTGATGTTCTACATCCACAGTTCCTGCAAGAACAACTGGTGTCCGAGAACGAGAAAACTCTGAACGAATTTTTTCAGTCAAGTGGTAGCCCATAAAGATGATACCATCCACTTGCTTAGAAAACAGGGTATTGACAACTGAAACTTCCTTGTCATCATCCTCATCACTATTGGCAAGGACGATATTGTACTTGTACATTTCAGCGATATCGTCAATCCCTTTAGCAAGCGTTGAGAAATAGCCATTGGTAATATTTGGGATCACCACACCGACAGTGGTTGTCTTTTTACTTGCAAGACCACGCGCCACAGCATTTGGACGGTAATCCAAACGATCAATCACCTCAAGCACTTTTTTACGAGTATTCTCTTTTACATTCTTATTGCCATTGACTACACGGCTAACCGTCGCCATTGAAACTCCTGCTTCACGGGCGACATCATAAATCGTTACTGTATCGTCTGTATTCATTCCATTTCCTTTCTATATCATACCTCACGAGACTCCAAAAAAGAGACGGTATGAAAATTTCGTTTTCATGATTCCACTTATTCCATTTTATCACTATTTGTAAACACTTTCAAGCGTTTTTTGAAGATTATTTGAAAAAATTTCATAGGAAGCTATGTTTATGAAGAAAAAATCACCTTTTCTTGATTTTTAATCCTATTTGCTGTATGATAAGGGAAAAGAAAGGGGGAAGAAATATGGCTTTTACCAATACCCACATGCGGTCAGCTAGTTTTGGCATTGTTACCAGCTTGCCTGATGACGTTATTGACTCATTTTGGTATATCATCGACCATTTCTTAAAAAATGTCTTTGAATTGGAAGAAGAACTCGAGTTTCAATTGCTCAATAACCAAGGAAAAATTACCTTCCACTTCTCAAGTCAACACCTCCCTACAGCCATTGATTTTGACTTTAACCACCCTTTCGACCCTCTTTATCCCCCGAGAGTTCTGGTTTTAGATATGGATGGTAAAGAGACTATCCTCCTCCCAGAAGAAAATGACCTATTTTAAAAACTCTAGCCTTCAGTTGCAAGTGACTGAAAACTAGAGTTTTTTCTATTGTTTCAAAGCATTATACAAGTTGCGGATCGGTTGCTTTAATGTCGGATGGATAAAATGAGGCGCAATTTCCTGTAAGGACTCAAGGACAAAAAGGCGTTCCGCTATATAAGGATGAGGCAAGATAAGGTCGTCTGTATAAAGAATCAGATCCTCCACAAAGAGCAAGTCCAAATCAATCAAACGAGGCCCCCAATGTACTTCTCTCACCCGTCCCATCTCTGACTCAATGGCTAACAAGTTCTCTAATAGAACTGGGGCCGGCAACCAGGTTTCAACCTCAACCACTTGATTAGCAAAGCTATCTTGCTCCACACCACCCCAAGGCTCCGTCGTCAAGACACTGGACTCTTTGAGAATATGGATACCTCGAGCTCGCATTTTCTCAATGGCTTGTTTCAAATTTGCTTGTTTATCTCCCATATTGCTTCCTAGGGCGATAAAGGCCCGTTGCTTGCGGCGATGAATGGTTACCGAGCAAGTATCTAGTGGCAAATGCACTGGTGCCCAAGGCTTTTTCAGTTCCAGCTTTATTTCTTGGACAAGAGGATAAGCCTCAAAAGTACGTTCTACCAGTTTGTAGGCTACCGTTTCAATCAAATCTTCAGTGCTCTCCTGAAACCAAGTCGTCCACTGCTGACACAGTTCTCCGTAATGGACAGAGGCTGTTAAATCCAAATCTGTAGCCGCCTTGGTCATATCATAGGATAGGATTGCGGAAATAACAAACTTTTGCCCTAATTCTTTCTCACTAGGAAAAAGACCATGATAGGCAAAAATTTCCAAATCCTTAATCTGCAGTTGATCCATAATGATTCCTTTCTAGAAAAATCCGCTTCAAGCGGATTTTTTTTATACTCAATGAAAATCAAAATGCAAACTAGGAAGCTAGCCACAGGCTGCTCAAAACACTGTTTTGAGGTTGCAGATGGAAGCTAACGTGGTTTGAATTTGATTTTCGAAGAGTATTATAGTCCCATTATTCGAAGAGTATTATAGTCCCATTAAACGATAAGCCTGGTCTCGGAGGTCCTTATCTGTTTCAAATAGACCACGAGCTACTGTCGTCAAGGTTGCTGTGCCTGGTTTTCTGACACCTCGCATGCTCATACACATATGTTCCGCCTCAATGACAACAAAGGCTCCTTTAGCACCTAGATACTCCATCAAGGCATCGGCCACTTCGATATTCAAACGTTCTTGAATTTGTGGTTTTTTCGAATAAACTTCAACCGTACGGGCTAGCTTAGACAAACCTGCCACACGACCATCTGGAATGTAGGCAATATGTGCTCTCCCATAAAATGGTAGAAAGTGGTGTTCACACATAGTGTGGAAAAAGATATCTTTTTCTACCACCATATTATCGTCAATAATTTCAAAGGATTTTGACAAATGTTCCTCCGCTGTTTGACCAAGACCTGAAAAAATCTCTTGGTACATACGGGCTACACGAGCAGGTGTTTCCTGCAAGCCCTCACGGTTAGCGTCCTCTCCGACGGCCTCGATAATCATTTTTACAGCTGCTTCAATCTTTTGTGTATCCATTTTCGTTCTTCCTCTCCATCAGATAGGCTCTCACTTGGCTCAAGAAATACAAGGAACCCGTGACAATCCTAACTGTTTGTTTCTCTTCTTTTTTATCTGTCAATTTCTGCTCTAGAAAATCCTGCCAACCTTGGTAGCTGAGATTTCTAGACTTGGCTGCCTCTTTCAGCACGTTTTCATCAGTCGCCCGACTATCGTCAAAATGTGTCAGGGTAAGCTCAGTATCTGGCATGGCCCCCAGCAAGTCCAACATATCCTCCAAGGCCTTGGTTTTGATACAAGTAAAGAGGATTTCCTTACGATAATCCGCAAAGCGTTCTTGCAAGGTTGCTAATAAAGCCTTGATAGCATGGGGATTGTGGGCTCCATCCAAAATCATCAAGGGTTCTCTTGACACGACCTCCAGACGCCCCGGCCATCTTGTTTCTTCCAGAGCTTTAGCAAGTAAGGTATTAGCTGGTAGCTCTCGACCATCTTCTTGACAAAAAGTATCAAGTAAAGCTATAGCCATCCCAGCATTCTCTATCTGGTGCAAACCAAGCAGTCCAGTCTGGAAGCGACCTTGTCTGAGAGAACTAGTATAGTCAAAGACTTCGCCTGTAACCACACTCTTTTGATGGCTGACCTGATAATCTGTCCCGTAGGCAAATCTCGGAGCATCTTTCCCTTCCGCAATGCGGTCAATGACAACCAAAGCTTCTGGAGCCATACGACCTGTTACCAAAGGAATACCTTGTTTGATAATACCAGCTTTCTGCTCTGCTATAGCTTCCAAGGTGTCACCAAGTAGGGCTACATGGTCCAATCCAATAGTCGTAATTCCTGTCAAAATGGGCTGACAAACATTGGTACTATCTAAAAGCCCACCCATGCCGACTTCCATGATAGCCACATCTACTTGCTCTGAAGCAAAATAGTCATAGGCTATGGCTGTGATAATCTCAAATTCGGTCGTTCCTTGTAAAGCAAGGCCCTTCTCCCCCTCAAGCAAAGACTGATAGTCCACCATGAGAGCTTCTAGTCTCGCTTCTGGGATAGATTCCCCATTGATGCTAATCTGGTCTGTGTAATGAATGAGATAGGGCGAGCTAAACACGCCAACTCTCAGCCCTAGCTTTTCCAACATATTTTTCAAAAAAGCAATGGTCGAACCCTTGCCATTGGTCCCTCCGATATGGATAACCTTGAGTTTGAGATGGGGATTGCCACGCAAAGCTAACAGTTCCACCATTCGTTCCAAGCCAAAATGCGGTTGGTCCGTCCGGTAGTTAGCAATCCACTGATTGTTTTGAATTTCTTTCATCTTATTTATATTGTTTTAAATCTAGATTTTCCGCTTCATCAGCCAGACGAATGGCAGAGGCAATTTCAACTGCCATCCTGTGACTAGCTACATCATGCACGCGCACCACTTCCACACCCTGTCTCGCAGCGATACTGGTTACATGAGCCGAAGCCGTATCTCGATTGCGGAAACCAAGTTCTGTCTCAGGATTGACTTCAAAACCATTTTCTTCAAGAATATTGATGACAAACCGCTTGCGCGACACTCCGAGAAAGATTGGATAGCCTTTCTGATGTAGTTTATCCAGATCCCGTAAAAGAAGCAGATTTTCTTTCTTGGTCAGACCAAAGCCAATTCCTGGATCCAACAGGATGTTTTCTTGAGCAATCCCAGCTTCCTCTGCTCTCGCTAGTGCTCGTTCAAAAAAAGTCTCCATCAAGTCTTCGATTGGCAATTTTTCAAAGTCAGCTAACTCTTCCTCTGTAAAAGCTTGTCCAAAACCAAAATGAGGAAAGATGAGCGAGCTAGGATGCTGAGGTCGAGCCATGACTGGATTAAACATAATGATTACTTTCGCTCCAGCCTTAGCAACCACATGGGCCATTTTTTCATCACCCATGAGACCAGTGATATCATTGACTAGATTGGCACCAGCAGCCAAAGCAGCCTCTGCCACCTGACTTTTCCAAGTATCAATAGAGATGAGGACATCACTTTCCTTGCGAATCGCTTTAATCACTGGAACAACACGCTGGATTTCCTCTTCTATCTCAACATAGCTGCTTCCCGGCCGAGTCGATTCTCCGCCGATATCTAGCATACTAGCCCCTTCTGCTATCAATTTACGAGCCTGCTGGAGTGCTTGCTCAAGAGCAAAAAATTGACCACCGTCCGAAAAGGAGTCTGGGGTTACATTGATAATTCCGCAAATAGCTGTCTTTGCATGATTGGCTTTACTTGACATATCGGTCACTCCCTCAAGGCTTTTCACCATATTATTTCTCTATTTTACCATAAAAAGAAAAAGATGGACACGATTGCATTCATCTTTTTCCCAGTAGAAACAAGTAAGCAATTGTCAAAAATCTTAAACAGAGATCCCTAATGTCCGACTCAAAATCACCACGAGAGCCAACAAACAGAAAGCAACCCCATTCACAATCATGTGAAGTAAGATAGACATTTCCAAACGTTGGGTCTTGTAAGCCGTCCAAGATAGAACGATCGACATACCTCCATAAATCAATAAAGAAGGTAAATTACTTGGTTGATGCAATAAAGCAAACACAATCGTACCGACTACAAATCCCAAATTCTCCTTGCCTCGGAAAATCTTTTTAGGAACAATCCCACGGCACAAGATTTCCTCACAAATCGGAGCAAGTACGGCTAGCAAGAAGAAACTGGAAATCAGAGAACTATTCTGAACCATATCGTTAATCTGAGACTGATTCCCTGTTGTCGTCTCATTTGACAGTTGTAACAAGATAGATCCAAGTATATTTGACCCGATAATAACTAAATAACTCAAGCCCAAACGTGCCAAATCCTTAGCTCTAAAAAAAGAAAAATTAAAACTTGCTAATTGTGTTTTACGAGCTCCAAAAATAAATAGTGCCAACACTACAATCGAAATACCAGCAACTATCAGTCCTGACTGTAACAGTGGTACTGCATTTAAAGTTAAAATAGCAGTAACCCCTATAGGAATCTGATATAAAATTGTCGCCAGAAAAAAGATTAACAGCCAGCCTGCACGATTCAATAATTCTTTCCACATATTTTTCTCTTTCATCACCTATCTCCTTTGTATTCAAAAAGGGGGAAAATCCCCCTGGGTTATCCTATTATAAGGCCATGCTGATGTAGTTTAGGATAAACAAGGCATCCAAAATCCAAATCATGACATGAACATCTTTAGCTTGACCTTTGACAAGCTTAGTCAAAGTGTAAGTCAAGAAACCAACTGCAATCCCTTGGGTGATAGAGTAGCTGAATCCCATAAAGATAGAGGTGAAGAAAGCAGGAACCGCTTCAGACATATCGTCCCAATGGATATTTTTCAAGCTAGCCAACATCATAATCCCGACGATAATCAAGATTGGAGCTGTAGCAGCTGTTGGTACGATAGCTAGAAGTGGGCTAAAGAAACTTGAAATCGCAAAACAGATTGCCACGACCAAGGCTGTCAAACCAGTACGTCCACCTGCACCAATACCAGCAGCAGACTCAACATAAGTCGTTACGTTTGAAGTACCTGCAATGGCACCAATTGAAGTACCAATCAAGTCAGAGTAAAGAGCCTTGTCCAACTTAGCTGATTGGTGATTTTCACCATTTGTCGCTACGATACCAACTTTTTCACCTGTACCGATCAAGGTACCAATCGTGTCAAAAATATCTGTCAATGAGAAGGCAAGAATGGCCATCAGAGTTTCAGGCAAGCGAGCTGTATCTGAAATCAAAGCTCCCAAACCTTCTGAACCAAGAGCTGCACCAAAGACTGTCTTCAAGTCTTCAAAGGCTGCACCAACATGGTTATTAGCAAAATCGATGCTTGACAAATCTACCAAACCAACTGCAATAGCAAGAATAGTTGTTGTCAAGATAGAAAGGATAATTCCCCCTTTAATCCCTTTAATGACAAAGAAGATAGTAATGGCAAGTCCTGCAAGAGCCACCAAAACAGCTGGATTATTAAAGCTAACCAAGCCTGGAACTGCTGAAGAGTTTGCTGCAATCGTTGCTTGAGCCTTGTCAGCCCCTTCTCCTACAACAGTATAGTTACCTGGATCAATCGTAAATTTCAAAAGTCCAGCATTCTTAATCCCTACATAGGCAAGGAAGACACCGATACCAGCTGAAATAGCTGAGCGAAGGGCATTTGGAATCGATTCAATGATCATTTTACGAACATTTGTCAAGGTAATAATCAATGAGATAATTCCACAGATGAAGACCATAGCTAGGGCTTCTTGCCAAGAATAACCGAGTCCAAATACAACTGTAAAGGTAAAGAAGGCATTAAGTCCCATACCTGGCGCTTGGGCATAAGGTAAGTTAGCGTAGAAGGCCATCATCAGGGTACCTGCTACTGCACCAATAATTGTTGCGAGAAACACACCCTGAGCAGGCATTCCTGTTTGCGAAAGAATTTGTGGATTTACAAAGAGAATATAACTCATTGCAAAGAAAGTTGTTAAACCAGCGAGAACCTCTGTACGAACGTCTGTACCATTCTCTTTTAGTTTAAATAATTTGTCCATTATCAATCTCCTTTTAATTTTTACGAACAATATCTGTATTATATCATTTATCATTCACTTTTTCAATATCTTTGTTTAATTTATTTAAGAAATTGATGGAATTTCATTTTTTGTTTGGAATCTGCTTTTCTGTCTGCTTTTTGTTATAATAGTAGACATCTTATCTGGAAAGACACTAGAAAGGTTTATATGACGAAAAAAATTATTGCAGTTGACCTGGATGGAACCCTGCTCAACTCAGACAGTCAGATTTCTGACTTTACCAAAGAAACTATTAAAAAAGTTACTGAAAAAGGGCATCAGGTTATTATTACGACAGGTCGCCCTTACCGCATGTCAAAAGATTTCTACCGTGAATTAGGCTTAGACACTCCTATGATTAATTTCAACGGCTCCCTTACTCATTTACCAGACCAAGCTTGGGACTTTGAAAAGTGTTTGACCGTAGACAAAAAATATCTGTTAGACATGGTTCAACGTTCAGAGGACATTCAAGCTGATTTTATCGCTGGAGAATACCGTAAAAAATTCTATATCACAAATCCCAATGAAGAAATTGCCAATCCCAAACTATTTGGGGTAGAAGCTTTCCAGCCTGAAGATCAATTTCAGCCAGAGTTGGTGACCAAGGATCCTAACTGTATTCTGTTACAGACCAGAGCCAGTGACAAATATGCCCTGGCAAAAGAAATGAACGCCTTCTACCAGCATCAACTTTCTATTAATACCTGGGGTGGACCTCTCAATATCCTTGAATGTACCCCAAAAGGAGTCAACAAGGCCTTTGCTTTGGACTACTTGCTCAAGGTAATGAACCGCGACAAAAAAGATTTGATTGCTTTTGGAGATGAGCACAATGATACCGAAATGCTCGCTTTTGCTGGGAAAGGTTATGCCATGAAAAATGCCAACCCAGAGCTACTCCCCTATGCGGATGAGCAAATCTCACTGACCAATGACCAAGACGGGGTTGCCAAAACCCTGCAAGACTTATTCTTATAGTCCATACTGACCAGCTTGCGAGCTGGTCTTTGTGCTCTTTTCACAGTCTCATCAACCAGTTAATCGATTGTTCTATTTTTTGCCTCCAAAACCTTGGAAAAGGCTTTCTTTTGTGATATAATTCACATATAAATACAAGAGAGCTCGTCATACTCGACTCTGTTGACACAAAATCAATCCAGTCCTGTTTCTCCTGCTCTCAGTTAATATCAAGGAGGATAGCTATGAAAGCTGTTGTTGTAAATCCAGAAAGCACTGGTGTTGCTGTTGAAGAAAAAGTACTCCGTCCACTTGAAACTGGAGAAGCACTTGTAGAAATTGAATACTGTGGTGTTTGCCACACTGACCTCCACGTTGCTCATGGCGACTTCGGTCAAGTACCAGGACGTGTTCTTGGACACGAAGGTGTTGGTATCGTTAAAGAGATTGCACCAGATGTTAAGAGTCTTAAAGTTGGCGACCGCGTCAGCGTTGCTTGGTTCTTTGAAGGATGTGGTACTTGCGAATACTGTACAACTGGCCGTGAAACTCTTTGCCGTACAGTGAAAAATGCCGGCTACTCAGTAGACGGAGGTATGGCTGAACAATGTATCGTAACTGCAGACTATGCTGTCAAAGTTCCTGACGGACTTGATCCAGCCCAAGCCTCTTCTATCACATGTGCTGGTGTAACAACCTATAAAGCCATTAAAGAAGCCAAAGTTGAACCAGGCCAATGGGTTGTTCTTTACGGCGCTGGTGGACTTGGTAACCTAGCTGTTCAATACGCTAAAAAAGTATTCAATGCTCATGTCATCGCAGTTGATATCAATAACGACAAACTTGCCCTTGCAAAAGAAGTAGGTGCTGACATTGTGATTAACGGCCTCGAAGTTGAAGATGTACCTGGACTCATCAAGGAAAAAACTGATGGAGGAGCTCATTCAGCTGTCGTAACTGCTGTATCTAAAGTTGCCTTCAACCAGGCTGTTGACTCAGTTCGTGCTGGTGGTCGCGTTGTCGCTGTCGGCCTTCCTTCTGAAATGATGGAACTCAGTATCGTAAAAACCGTTCTAGATGGAATCCAAGTCATCGGTTCTCTTGTAGGAACTCGTAAAGACTTGGAAGAAGCCTTCCAATTCGGTGCAGAAGGTTTAGTAGTTCCAGTTGTTCAAAAACGTCCAGTCGAAGATGCCGTAGCCATTTTCGACGAAATGGAAAAAGGTCAAATCCAAGGACGTATGGTACTCGACTTCACCCACTAATCTAATAAAAACCTATTTTAAAAGTTGGAATGCGCTTCCAACTTTTTTATATTAAATTTTTTAATAAGGATTCAAAAAAACTTCTCTAAAACTCAATATATCAATATTTTCAGATGTAATCTTTTTAATTATTTTATGATAAATAGTTGATTTTTAGATGAAAACGGTTTATACTTAAAAAGTCTTAAAGTTTTCTTAAAAGAAAACTGAAACAACAAAAAGGAGGAATGACAATAATGAGTATCGGAATCATTATTGCGAGCCACGGCGAATTTGCTGCGGGTATTCATCAGTCAGGATCTATGATCTTTGGTGAACAAGAAAAGGTTCAAGTTGTAACCTTTATGCCAAATGAAGGTCCTGATGATCTATACGCTAAGTTTAATAACGCTGTTGCTGCATTTGACGCAGAAGATGAGGTTCTAGTTTTGGCTGACCTTTGGAGTGGATCTCCATTTAACCAAGCTAGCCGCGTGATGGGAGAAAATCCTGAGCGTAAGTTTGCCATCATCACAGGACTGAACTTACCGATGTTAATTCAAGCCTACACAGAGCGCCTGATGGACGCTACTGCAGGTGTAGAAAAAGTCGCTGCTAATATCATTAAAGAAGCCAAAGATGGCATCAAGGCTCTTCCAGAAGAGCTAAACCCAGTTGAGGAAGTAGCAAGCGCTGCAGCTGCTCCAGTTGCCCAAGCTGCTATTCCAGAAGGAACTGTCATCGGAGACGGTAAACTCAAAATCAACCTTGCCCGTCTAGACACTCGTTTACTTCACGGTCAAGTTGCAACTGCTTGGACTCCAGATTCAAAAGCAGACCGTATCATCGTTGCTTCAGATAACGTAGCTAAAGACGAATTACGTAAAGAATTGATTAAACAAGCAGCTCCAGGTAAAGTGAAAGCAAACGTTGTTCCTATCCAAAAACTAATCGACGTTGCAAAAGACCCTCGCTTCGGAGGAACACATGCCCTTATCTTGTTTGAAACACCTCAAGATGCCCTTCGTGCTATCGAAGGTGGCGTGCCAATCAAAACTCTTAATGTTGGATCAATGGCTCACTCAACTGGTAAAACAATGGTTAACAACGTTTTGTCTATGGATAAAGAAGACGTTGCTACATTTGAAAAAATGCGTGACCTTGGTGTTGAATTTGATGTACGTAAAGTACCAAACGACACCAAAAAAGATTTGTTTGACTTGATCAACAAAGCAAACGTGCAATAATCGATTTTATGAAAGGATTTTAAAGATGTCTATTATTTCTATGGTTTTAGTAGTCGTTGTAGCCTTCCTAGCAGGTCTTGAAGGTATCCTCGACCAGTTCCAATTCCATCAACCAATCGTAGCTTGTACCCTTATCGGTCTTGTTACTGGTAACCTTGAAGCAGGGATCATCCTTGGTGGTTCTCTTCAAATGATCGCCCTTGGTTGGGCTAACATCGGAGCTGCCGTAGCTCCTGACGCTGCTCTTGCTTCTGTTGCTGCTGCCATTATCATGGTTCTTGGTGGCGACTTTACTAAGACAGGTATCGGTGTTGCCCAAGCAGTTGCTATCCCTCTTGCAGTTGCTGGTCTATTCTTGACTATGATTGTCCGTACACTCTCTGTCGGATTGGTTCACACTGCTGATGCTTCTGCTAAAAAAGGTGACTTCAAAGCAGTTGAACGTGCTCACTTTGTCGCACTTCTTCTTCAAGGTCTTCGTATTGCAGTCCCTGCAGCACTCCTTCTAATGGTACCAACTGAAACCGTACAAAGCATTCTAAATGCTATGCCTGATTGGCTTAAAGATGGTATGGCTATCGGTGGTGGTATGGTCGTTGCCGTTGGTTACGCTATGGTTATCAACATGATGGCAACTCGTGAAGTATGGCCATTCTTCGCTATCGGTTTCGTGCTTGCTGCCGTGTCAGATATTACTCTAATCGGATTTGGTGCTATCGGTGTTGCTATCGCTCTTATCTACCTTCACCTTTCTAAAACTGGTGGAAATGGTGGCGGAGGAGCCGCAACTTCTAACGACCCAATCGGCGATATCCTAGAAGACTACTAAGATAAGAAAGGACTGAAAACATCATGACTGAAAAACTTCAATTAACTAAATCAGATCGTAAAAAAGTTTGGTGGCGTTCAACTTTCTTACAAGGTTCTTGGAACTATGAACGTATGCAAAACTTGGGTTGGGCTTACTCATTAATTCCAGCTCTTAAAAAACTCTACACTAAAAAAGAAGATCAAATCGCTGCTCTTGAACGCCATCTTGAGTTCTTCAACACTCACCCATACGTAGCCGCTCCAATCATGGGGGTTACTCTTGCACTTGAAGAAGAACGTGCTAACGGTGTTGAGATCGATGATGCTGCTATCCAAGGGGTTAAAATCGGTATGATGGGACCTCTTGCTGGTATCGGTGACCCAGTATTCTGGTTTACAGTACGCCCAATCCTTGGATCACTCGGTGCTTCACTTGCCCTTACTGGTAATATCTTAGGTCCAATCCTTTTCTTCGTTCTTTGGAACTTGATTCGTATGTCATTCTTGTGGTATACACAAGAGATTGGATACAAGGCTGGATCAGAAATCACTAAAGATATGTCTGGCGGTATCCTCCAAGACATCACTAAAGGTGCTTCTATCCTTGGTATGTTCATTCTTGCTGTCCTTGTTCAACGTTGGGTAAATATTAAATTTGCTTTCGATGTTGCCAAAGTTCAACTAGATGAAAAAGCTTATATCCATTGGGATAAATTGCCAGAAGGATCTAAAGGTATCCAAGAAGCATTCGCACAAGTAGGACAAGGATTGTCTCAAACACCTGAAAAAGTTACTACTTTCCAACAAAACTTGGATATGTTGATCCCTGGACTATCAGGACTACTCCTTACTCTCCTTTGCATGTACTTGCTTAAGAAAAAAGTATCTCCAATCACTATTATCCTTGCACTCTTCGCAGTGGGTATTGTGGCACATGTTCTTCACATCATGTAATCAAGCAACTTAAAAGGAATCAGGTTCTAAAATCTGATTCCTTTTTTCTATACTTTTATTCGGCCAAGGCACCCATTGGATCCCATGGTGCGAGTACAATTGGTTCTGCTTCATAGGCAGCTTGTTCTTCTGCTGTCAGCAATTCCTTACGGACAACGATTTGGTAAGTGTATTCGTCCATCCAAGCGTCTGAGGCAACAAAGTAACCATCTGTACCGACCTTGTCTCCCCAAGAGTTTTCAACCTTCCACTTGGTTGACTTCCCATTTTCGTCCAAATCAACACCTGTCAAGACCATAGCGTGGGTCATTAAGCTTTCGCTGTAGTCCAAACGTCCAGCCTTGTCTTGAGTGAGTTGAATATCCATGCTTGATTCGAAGTCATAAACATCTGTCGCAAGGATTCCAGCTTTGCGGTTGCTGAGCTGACCGACATCTGAACCAAACCAAACAGTCTCTCCTGCTTGCATTTGAGCAATCGCTAATTCTTTCAAGCGATCCATCGGAACGTTGATGTAACGAACTGCACGGCTACCAACCACATTTCCTAACATCTCAACTGTGTAAGATTGGCCGTAAGGCTTGTCAGCAGTTGGAGCATTGATAACAGAAACGTAGTCTTCTAGTGGAAGATTAACATATTTCTTGTAAAACTCTTGTGGTGTAATGCCCTTTTCACTTTGGTAGTTGTTATCCTTATCGCGATAAGCAAAGTCAAATGTACGTGGTGGAAGACCCAATGACATAGCAAGGAAGTTAAAAATTTCTTGCAAAAGATCTTCTTTCTTAGCTTGAACAGTCGCTTGGTCTGCGCCAGAAGCAAGCAAGTCACGCAAGATTTGAGCATCTTGACGAAGCAATTTGTTGAGAATGGCATTTAGCTCACGACTGCTGCTAGATGAAACAGACTCTGGATAAACAGACTTAGGAACGACACCATATTTCTCAAAGAGAGAAACAACCATATCCCATTGACCGCCATCTTGTTGTGGAGTTTGGAGTAGGAATTTAACCTTACGGCTCGTCAAATCTTGGTCTGCAGTCGCAATGACTTGCTCCAAGAACCAGTTGGATTTCTCATACTTGTCCCAGAAGAAGGTGTGGGCCTGTGACAACTCAAAATTTTCCAATTTATATTGTGAAATGAGTTTGTGGCGGAAGGTGTTGAGAGCCGCAAACATCCAGCAACGACCAGACGCTTTCTGGTTAGTTACCTTGTCCTTGGTCAAATCCAATGAGAAAACAGGGGTATTGTCTACATGGCTTTGGCGACGTTCTAGAGCTGCAAAAATTCCGTTGTGGCTGGCAGCATTTTCAATCGCTTGGTATTTAACATTTGCTTCATAGTTAGCAAATAGTTTATCAGTAAATGATTCTTGAATCACGTTCATAGATTCCTCCTTTTATTCTACAGTCTATTATAACTCTTTTCACAAAGGAAGCAACTGAAAAATATAAAAGGCAAGGATATTCTTCCTCACCTTTTCGAATATAAATCAAATTAAGCAATATTCGCAAGGAGAGCTTCTAACTCTTCCTTGGTCAAGCGACGCCATTCTCCTCGCTGCAAGTTCTCATCCAATACTAAAGTTCCCATAGTCAAACGTTGCAAGTCTACTACTTCCTTGCCGCAATAGCCCACCATACGCTTGACCTGATGAAACTTCCCTTCTGCAATGGTCACACGGATTTGGCTTTGATTCTTTTTTGTATCTACAGACACAAGCTCCAGTCTAGCAGGCTGACAAGTAAAGTCTTTAAGAGGAATTCCCTTGGCAAATGTCTCCGCATCTTCTTGGGTCATAATTCCCTTGACCTGAGCCAGATACGTCTTATCCACATGACGCTTGGGTGAAAGAAGAGCATGGGCAAGCTTGCCATCATTGGTCAAGAGTAGAAGACCATGTGTATCAATATCCAAGCGTCCTACTGGGAAAACTTCCTTGCTCCGCGCCAAGTCATCCAACAAGTCCAGAACGGTTCTGTGATTGGGATCCTCAGTCGCTGAAATAACACCTTGAGGCTTGTTCATCATGTAATAGACAAACTCTTCATACTCCAGCACTTGCCCATCAAAGCGAATCTCATCTCGTTCTTCATTTATTTGCAGTTTTGCTGATTTTTCTTTTTTACCATTTACCGTTACGCGCCCAGCCTTGAGCAAGTTTTTGACCTCTGTCCGACTTCCTACAGCACAGGCAACTAAAAATTTATCTAATCTCATAGACCTATTATATCACACTCAAAAGGAGGCTGGCTCAATGACCGACCTCCTTTTCGTTTCATACTCTTCAAAAATCTCTTCAAACCGCGTCAACGTTGCCTTGCCGTATATATGTTACTGACTTCGTCAGTTCTATCTACAACCTCAAAACAGTGATTTGAGCAATCTGCGGTTAGTTTCCTAGTTTGCTCTTTGATTTTCATTGAGTATCAGATTTAAGAAATTAACTTCCTCGTCTCCAGAAAATCGCTAAGACAATCATGGAACCTAGTACTGCCGGAATAATGGCAGTTCCTGCTATTATCGGTCCCCAAGTCCCAAAAAGCAAATGGCCTATAAAGGCACCAATCCATCCGAGAAACATTTTTCCAAAACATCCCATGCGTTCTCCACGATTGGTTAGAGTACCTGCTAAAAATCCCACTAGGAGACCAACGAACATACTTCCTAACATATTATCTCCTTAATTTGCCCAATCTCCGTTACGGAAGAGTGGTACACATGTCCCATCCTCACGGATACCATCGATATCCATTTGGTTAGAACCAATCATAAAGTCTACGTGAACATCTGAACGGTTAAGCCCCGCAGCTTCAAGCTCCTCTTCGCTCATCTCCGCTCCACCAACAACGCTAGTTGCATAGGCTGCACCAATAGCCAAGTGATTTGACGCATTTTCATCGAAAAGGGTGTTAAAGAAGGTAATGCCTGACTGAGAAATTGGGCTTGGATCTGGTACCAAGGCACATTCACCCAAGGCACGCGCACCCGCATTTTCAAAGACAAGGTCTTTCATGACCTGATCACCCTTCTCAGCAGTGATATCTACGACTTGTCCATCCTTAAAGGTTACCTTAATACCTTCAATGATATTTCCGTTATAGCTAAGCGGTTTTGTAGAAGTGACATAACCATCTGCACGACGGAAGTCAGGCGCTGTGAAGACTTCCTCTGTCGGCATATTTGGCAAGAATCCTTCGCCCTGTGCATTGATAGCACCAGCTGATTCCCAAATATGGTTTTTCGGCAAACCAAGGGTCAAATCGGTCCCTGGAGCTGTGTAGTGAAGGGCTGAAAATTGCTCTTTATTAAGCATATCGGCCTTGCTCTTGAGGATAGCTGCATGCTCTTCCCAAGCCTTAACAGGATCTGCTTCGTAGACACGGCAAGTTTTGAAAATTTGGTCCCAAAGGAGATCGACTGCTTCTTCGTCGCTCGCAGCATTTGGAAAGACTTTCTTAGCCCACTCAAGTCCAGCAGCGGCTGCTACAGTCCAGCTAACCTTGTTGGATTGAGTTGCGATTCGCATTGGCTTCATCGCAAGTCCCATAGCTTTAGCAGAAGCTGATAGCTTGTCAGCATCCACTCCGTTCAAGGCACCTGGATCAGATGAACGAACTCCGAGACGGCTAGCCTTGTTCTCCAAGAGATAGTTCATCTCAGCAATCTTGTATTCTGGCACATTGTCCAAACGCTCCATCGGCGCATGGAGGAATTTCTCACGGTTAATGACATCATCTGTCCACTGAACGATAACCTCATGCGCACCCAAGGCATAGGCTTCTTTGACGATTAGGTGAGCTAACTCACGTTGCTCCACATCGATAGAGAGAGCCAAGGTATGACCAGGTTGCACATTGATTCCGTTTGCAACCAAAAGCTTAGCGTATTTTTCTAGATTTTCTTTAAAATTTGGTAAAACCATGTAATTTTCTCTTTTCTATTTTTATTTTTCTTTCAAAGCAGAGAATAATCCTGCTAAAGCAATGGCACCTGACAAGAGTGCTGTTGATAGAAGAATTGTCTGATCAGCAAGTTCTAATTGATATTCAAATACCTTCTCAGCCGGCTTATCTTCCGCAAAAATTCTTAGTTTCATGAAATATCCTCCCTTACTAGTATATCACATATATTGGTATTTTAAAAAACAAGCTTACTGAAGCTTGTTTTAATTAGCTATTACAAAAATTTTGTACATATCTTTCCACTTCTTTTTCCATAGATTGAATCTCACCAATATCCCATCTATTTTTTTTAGAAGTTATCTCTGCCATCATCTGTAATTTTAAACTCTGGCGATGGAATATATCTTCTTTTTCCCATTGTTTTAATTTAGCTTCTGGATAGGAGTTGCCAAACCTGGAGTTCTGACTATCGGTAATAATACAAAGGTTGCCAAAGGAATGTAAAAACTCAGCAGGTAATTGGCTCTCTCCATCATGTCCATTTGGATTCTGAGGATACCAATGTTCTACGGAGCGACGATAAGCAAATTTAAAATCTTTAAACTCAATATCGTAATCTTTCTTCAATTCTTCACGATTTTTCCATAAAACATAATCTACAAAGTTAAAAGCGTAAACAGGAATTGCCCCATATTTTTTGATACTTTTATCTTCGGTAAACAATCTTTCCTCAGCATATCTCACTGCCATTTTTTCAAGAAAATCCTTAAACTGACTAGCAAATTCTGTTTGATTTAGCTCTTCAATATGGTTAAAGAGGAATTGCAAGATTTCATATAACCAACGACTGTCACGATTAGCAGTAAAGGTCACAGCAAACATGGATTGGAGGAGAATAATGTTTTTGTTTAAATTGTCAAAAGTATTGTTTTGATAATTAATTCGAACATATTTCCATCCTCTATTTTCATTTCGTTGATATGTCTCATACTGACCTCGTTTGATTTGCCATTCGGTTTCATTTTCTAATTGGACACTTTTTACGATAAACGTATCAAATATATGCTTCATAGTCAGAAGTAGTTGCCCAAATTGTTGGACCCATTCTCTATCTCGTCGTTCAATTTCAAAAATTTTCAATAATTTTTTATCATCAAATGTAGTTTCATCATTTCCTTCCATGATGAAAAAAACTTGAAGCAAAAATGTTGGAAAATCAATTACAGTCGTATAATTTGAAATATCTACTCCATTATTTACTAAGCTACTACTTTCATATTTTGTCTGAATAATTGCATCTAGTAAACTTCGTTGCTCAATTTTTTTTACTCTTATTTTCTCAAATACACTTTCCAATTTGAAGTTAGTAAATTCTTTACCAAAAATTTTCTCCCCCTCTTCATCAGAATTGTTTGGTCTACTTCGGATTTGAAAAGTTTTGATTACCGGCTTATCAAACTCTGCGCAGGCATCCCAGATTCTTGCAAACTTTTGCGCCATTTCTTGATCTTCACCAAATTTAGACATCATTTGTGCCTTAAGAATCTCATGAGCCTCTAGTTGTTCTCCTCGAGAGTTGAAACGTTCGAAATATAAATTCAAATCTAAATCATTGGGAAGAATACTACGAAAAATAATGACATTATCAAATAGATAATTAAAGAAAGATTCAGATTCAAATTGCCGCTCCTCTAGCATTTTTTTCAATGCGTCATAAGCATGTCTATAACCTCTAGTCAGCTCATTTTCATCGTCCTCAGAAATTTTTTGCTTGGTAAATAGCTTTTGAATGTTCTCATTTGACTTCTTCCTAGCTGGGAAAGTAAGATTGACAGATTTCAATCTATCAAAACAAAACTCATGCTTCAAAGCTAAGGCAATCAAATTAAGGGCTGTTGTTCGCTGTTGCCCATCTATAATTTTGAAAATGTCATTCTCTTTATTAACGACTAATGTTCCAATATAGTAGTAGTTGTCTCTATTTTCTTGAAAAGCATCTGCTACGTCATTCAATAACTGCTCAATCTCATCATAAGTCCAGGCAAAATTTCTCTGATAAAGAGGAATAGCATAGATATCTTCATTTAACAAACGATTAACTGATAAGCTTATATGTGTTTCTACCATTTACCTTTTTCCTCTTCTATAATCTTGTCCACAGTATAATTTTCAAATAGCTCTCTATCTATCTTGATCATGAAATCATTCGGAGTGACAGCATGAGCTAAAAGTTGAAATAGTTTTTGAACCTCTTTTTGTCTAAACCTTCCACCAGCAGCATAGTTTCCAAAAGTTGCATCATATATTGCTTTAGACTTAACTCGAGGGTAATAAGACCAAATAAACAAGGTCTCTACCATATCCTTTGATAGCTCATCTTTTCCAAATCTCTCTGCAAAAAGCGAGCAAATATTTAAGAATATATTGTGACACTTGAGGTAGCGTCCTTTTGAGCTATTGTAAATGTTTAACATACCTTTTGGGTAAGCAAGATTTTTTTCTTCCCCTTCAGGCTCATCAGAAAATCCTAACTTTGCATTTAAAAAATCTTTATGATCTTTAATAGTTTTATGAGCAGATTCAATATATTCAAAAAATGTACTTCCATCAATGATTGGCATAGTAATTGAAAGAGGGAATTTTTCAATATGACGATACAATTCTAGATATGGAAAGTTCTGATTCAAATCAACGCCTTTAAAATCGTCAATAAAATCCTCTGTAAAACGCAGATAAGATCCATAACGTTTGTTTGTTAATCCTGTCTCTCCGCGCGACCAACGTCTCATACGGAAAAGATGTTTATCAAACAACTCTTTGAGACTTAACTCTTTATCCTCTACAAATTGCTCCCACTTTTCGACAATCTTTTCATCTTCTGAATCATACTTGCGAAGATGGTAGGCTTTGAGCAAATCATGAGGTTCTAAAGATTTTCCACGATTATTCTGAGAATCAAATAACTGAAAGGCTTCAGATAATCGTTCCTGTGGCATAGTAATCACGGAGACAGAACAATTTTCCAATAAAAAATTGCAAATATCTTTTGCCTGATTTTCACCAACCAATTGAGTCAAATTTTCCCACTCATTATAATTTTCACTCGCATGATAGCAAGATAGCTCTCCAAATTCAGCACTCAGCAGTTGATTAGCACCCTTATAATTCTCTAAATCATCTAATAAATGAAGAAACAAGGAAATAGAAATTAGCCGTTGCTGTCCATCGACAATATCTAAGTATTTTTCCTTTTCATGCAAGATTTCATGCAAGATAACGGAACCAATCTGATATTCCTTTTTTCCCATAGCATCTCGTAAATCATAAAAAAGATTACGGATATGTTTTCTGTTCCATTTATATGGTCTTTGATAAGAAGGAATCCGCAAATTCTCTTCTTTCAATAGTTCTCCAACCTTTTTAGAAGTAAATTGAATAGTCATTTTATCCTCATCTATATTTATCTATCATTTCTTTAACTGTTTGCTTCATATCCTCTACTAAAATCCGAGGAGACAAAACAGTAACTGCTTCCCCTTGCCCCAGCAACCAGCGTTTAAGCCCCGGTGTGTGCTGACTCTCAAACTTAAAATGAGTCCAGTAGCCATTTTTCCCAACTATTTTTGCATTTGGAAATTGATCCGTCACAATCGTCGGATCGTACAAATACTCGATTTCAATACTGATTTTCTTCCCGATAAAAGCATCTACTCTCTCGTTACGAATGTCGCCATCTCTAAATTTATCTCGATAAGAAATAGAGGGTTTCTCTATATCACTAAGAGACCATGACTGGATACGGTCTACTCTTAAAGTAATATAAGTAGCATGTTTCAACTGGTAGACAACTAGATAGAAATAATGACTATCATAATAAAGAGAGACTGGCAAAACAGTCTGCCTCTTAGAAGACTCAGAATAAGGTTTTTGATAGATAATGTCTAGAACCTGTTCATACAAAATAGCTTCTGATAAATTCCAAATTTTCTCTATTCTATTTTGTTGATCCGTTAAGGGAGCATAGTTCAGCTTTTCACTTCCAATAATCTGCTCGATTTCTTTCCGATCATCACGGGGAACTAAGACCAGTAAATTATGTAGTAAGCTAGCAATTTCTGGTCTATTCAGTGCTCGATTTTCCAATAAAATCTTTGAAATAACGAGAATATCCTTTTTATTAAAAACTGACTTACTTGCTAAACAATACTTATTCGTTTTACGGTTATAAAGTAAATCTCCACTATAACTGGTGTGACTAGATAAAATATCACGGAGTAGCGAAAAATCTCTCTGTATCGTCTTTTCACTAACCTCAAATTCCTGAGCCAGTTGCTTTTTTCCTAACGGAGTCCCAAACTGTAAACGTAAAAAAATCGTTAGCAGTCTCTCTTGATCATTCATTTCCAGTCCTTCTACATATTATTCAAACAATACTATTTCTAGTACATTATTATCACTTCTATAGTCTAACTAGCACTTTATATTCAAAACGATTAAAGCAAAATAAACTAGCCCTTAGATGATTTCAACTGTACCACTATGCCAGATTCGAAGAACTCAACTACGGATTCAGGCATATTTTTTAAGTCTTCGGGTAAGCAGTCTGAATATACAATGAAGAGTTTGTTTCTTTTCTTACTCTCTTTGAATCGCTGCATCCAGTATTCCTGTACCCTTTGATCAGCCTCTCCCAAAAATTGAACTCCATCCAGAAAAATCAAATCATACTCTGTATACCCCATTTGCAGTTTCATCCATTGACTATGTTTAGAAAAAATCAAATTATCTCTCACTCGATAATATGCAAGTGATGCTATTGGAGTAACAGGTTTTATTTTAGTTAACGTATAATAAAACAAATGCCATCTATCAGTCTCTGAAATACCGCAAATGTAAATACATTGAGAATCTTCTTTTAAGTCTATTTGTGGGAATCCGGTCCAATCATTCCCATCATCTTTCAAGCCTTTTTCAAAATTATAAATTTCCTCTTCAATTGACACATTAGAATTTAAAATTTCTTGATTCACCATATTATACTCTCTTTTCTATTGTTTTTAAGAGAATTATAACAAATCAAGTGGACATATTTTGTCCACTTGATCAAAATAAGCAATTTTTTAAAACAAATCATCAAACAAACTCAACTGGTTATCCTCTGGCATATTGCCGAGAATGCCCATTTCATCCATCTTTTCAACCAAGGTTGAGGAAAGTCCGCCACGCTTGCGTAATTCTGTTTTAGAAAGAAATTCTCCCTCTTCACGCGCTCGTACCAACTGCTTGGCAACGTTCTCTCCCAGACCATCCATTGCTACAAATGGCGGGATGAGAGTATCCCCATCAATGAGGAATTCTGTCGCCTGACTACGATAGAGATCGAGTTTTCCAAACTTGAAACCACGCTCCCACATTTCATTAACAATCTCAAGAGTTGTATAGAGATCGATTTCCACATTAGAAGCTTCATTGTTCTTCCGTTTTTCAGCGATTTCTTCCATTCTTCGCTTAATAGCATCTAAGCCCGCTCCCATAGTCTTGATATCAAAGGCCTTGGCACGGATAGAGAAATAAGCACAGTAGTAATAAATAGGATGGTGAACTTTGAAGTAAGCTACACGAAGAGCCATCATAACGTAGGCTGCCGCATGGGCTTTAGGGAACATGTACTTAATTTTCCCACAGGATTCGATATACCACTCTGGCACCTTATTAGCCTTCATGGCTTCGATATAGCCATTCCTCTCCTCTTCGGAAATCTTGAGCCACAAGCCCTTACGTACCCGTTCCATGATGGTAAAAGCCATCTTAGGTTCGAGACCAGCATGCATGAGGTAAACCATGATGTCGTCTCGACAACCGATAACGGTTGATAGGTCAGCAATCCCTTGCTTAATCAAATCTTGGGCATTGCCAAGCCAAACGTCAGTACCGTGGGACAACCCTGACAACTGAAGCAACTCCGCAAAAGTTGTCGGATGGGTTTCATCGACCATGCCTCGGACAAAGTTGGTTCCAAACTCTGGAATCCCCAACATTCCCGTAGGCGTCCCGATTTGCTCAGGTGTTACCCCTAACACATCAGTCCCAGAAAAGAGTGCCATCACGCCTTCGTCATCCATAGGAATTTCATTAGGGTCAATCCCAGACAAGTCTTGGAGTTTTCGAATCATGGTCGGATCATCATGCCCCAGTACATCGAGTTTGAGGACGTTCTCATCGATATCGTGGAAGTTAAAGTGAGTGGTCTGCCATTCAGCCGTCACGTCATCTGCTGGATACTGGACAGGCGTAAAGTCGTAAACATCCATGTAGTTAGGAATAACAACGATTCCTCCCGGGTGTTGTCCTGTTGTCCGCTTGACACCAGCAGCACCTTGGGCAAGACGTTCCACCTCTGCATCACGATAAAACTTGCCATAATCTCGCTCATAGCCCTTGACAAATCCATAGGCAGTCTTAGCAGCCACCGTACCAACCGTTCCCGCACGAAAGGCATATTCCTCACCAAAGATATCACGCACATCCAAGTGGGCGCTAGGCTGGTCTTCTCCCGAGAAGTTCAAGTCAATATCGGGAACCTTGTCCCCATCAAAACCAAGGAAGGTCTCGAAAGGAATATCTTGCCCATTTTTGCTGAGTTTATTACCACATTTAGGACAGTCCTTATTGGGCATATCAAATCCTGAACCATAAGAACCATCGGTGATAAACTCACTATACTGACACTGACCACAGACATAGTGAGGAGAGAGAGGATTAACCTCCGTAATCCCAATCATGGTCGCAACAAAACTAGATCCGACGGATCCACGAGAGCCCACCAAGTAACCCCGTTCATTGGAACGTTGCACCAACATCTGGGAAGCCAGGTAAATCACGGCAAATCCATTCCCCAGAATAGAAGTTAGTTCCTTTTCAATTCGCAAATCAACAATATCTGGCAGCGGATTTCCATAAATTTCAAAAGCTTTCTTATAGGTTAATTCTGCAACTGTTTCTTCAGCCTTGTCAATGAAAGGCGTGTACAAATCACCTTTTACAACCTCAACGGGTTCAAAGATTTCTGCCAAGGCATTGGTGTTTTCAATAACCAACTTGCGTGCTAAATCCTCGCCCAAGAAGGCAAATTCATCCAACATCTCATTGGTTGTTCGAAAATGAGCCTTGGGAAGAGGAGCTGGTTGGGCATGTTCCCCATGACCGATGGTTCGGTTAATCATAGCCCCCTGGCCCAAACTACGGACAATAATTTCACGGTAAATCTCTTCTTCCGGTTCGATATAGTGAACATTTCCCGTAGCCAGAACAGGTTTGCCAAGACGGTCCCCAACCTCTATCAAACTCTTGATAATGGTCTGGAGCTCCGCCATATCCTTGACCTGCTCCTTGGCAATTAATGGCGCATAAATAGCCGGTGGCATAACCTCGATAAAGTCATAATACTTGGCCACCTCAACCGCCGCATCCACACCTTGGGAAACGACTGCATCAAAAACTTCACCCTCAGAGCAAGCTGATCCTAAAATCAAGCCTTCCCGATGGGCATCTAAAACCGTTCTTGGAATCCGTGGCACCCCTTCAAAGTACTTAGTATTGGATAAAGAAACCAGTTTAAAGATATTTTTTAACCCTACTTGATTCTTGACATAAATGGTAGCATGTTTAATCCGAGCTTTTTTATAAGAATCTGGACTAATCAAATCAATGTTGAGTCTAGCTAGATTGGTCACACCATGTTTCTCTGCTACTTCTTTGATAAAGATGAAAAGCAGGCGACCTGTAGCTTCCGCATCGTAATTGGCCATGTGGTGATGTTCCAAAGCCACACCAAAACGCTTGGTCAAAGGTCCCAAACCATGACGTTTATACTCAGGATAGAGGTTTCTAGCAAACTCCAGCGTATCAATAACTGGCTGGCTAATTTTAGGAAGACCATGACGCTCATAGTTGGCATTCATAAAGCCAACGTCAAAGGTCGCATTGTGGGCGACTAGGACAGTATCCTGGCAAAATTCTTGGAATTCTTGCAAAACTTGTTCCAGTGGTTTAGCATTTTTGACATGATCATCTGTAATTCCAGTCAACTCAGTAGTAAAAGCCGACAAGGGGTGACCAGGATTGATAAATTCATCAAATTCGGCAATAACATTCCCCTTGTACATCTTAGAAGCCGCAACCTGAATCAAGTCATTATAGATGGCTGATAGACCCGTCGTTTCCACGTCAAAGACCACGTAGGTCGCTTCCGACAAGTCCTTCTCCACTTCGTTATAGACGATAGGGACACGGTCCTCCACGATATTGGCTTCCATTCCATAGATTAGCTGGATTCCCGCTTTCTTAGCCGCCTTATAGCCGTGTGGGAAGGATTGAACATTCCCGTGATCAGTGATAGCAACTGATTTGTGTCCCCACTTAGCAGCTGTCGCAACGATTTCTTCAACCTCTGGTAGAGCATCCATAGTCGACATGTTAGTATGAGCGTGAAACTCAACCCGACGCTCACCTTCTGGCATCAAATCCTTCCGCTCATAGTGAACAACTTCCTGCACATCCTGCACGTTCATAGTCAAATCGCGTGTGAAGTTATTCATCTCCACATTCCCACGAACTCGGAGCCAAGAATTTTTCTTGATTAGGTCAAACTTCTGAGCCTCTTCCTCATTCTTAACCCACTTTTGCATCGAAAAACTTGAAGTATAGTCCGTCATTTTAAAGTTGATCAAAACACGCCCTGTTCTGGTCACTTTTTGCTCCACATCAAACACAACCCCTTCAAAGACCAGACGATTTTCCTCCGTCGTCACTTCTATCATAGGAGTAATCTCCGCTTTGTCCAGCTTGGGTTTAGCTACAGCTTTTTTCTCTTGAAAATCAAAGGCTGGTTTCTCTTCCGCTGGAGGAGGTGCCATCTGTTCCAGTTGTTCCATAGCACGGAGTGCTTCCTCGTTAGCAGCTTGAACAATCTGCTCATTTTCAGCATGAAAGGCCTCTTCCTGCTCTTGGGTCAGCACATCATTTTTCTCTACTTGACAAGTAAAAGTTGGAAAACCAAACTTTTCAAGTTGTTTAGCTAAATTAGGAAGATGATTTTTCTTAAAGTGTTCCTTATCAATCGCCTCGGAACCTTCAATTAAGAGCTGATTTCCTTCAGCACGAACTTGCAAATTTTGATAAAGGGACTTAAAACCTTGACTAGCACATGGCCCCTCAGAAAAAGCCTCTCTATAATAGTCCTGCAAGAGTTGATTTGAAAATTCTTGAGACAGAGCCTTGATTGTGAAAACAGCTTTATTGCCTGTCTTAGAAAATTCTTCGCTCAAACCTTTCTTTAATTCTAAAAAGATTTCAATCGGTAAAATATTAGAAAATACGAAATGAAACTCCCATACCTTACTAATTTTATGAACCACAACTCGCTCAATATCAGCCTGTGCTAAAGCAGGAGCCTGTCTCATTTCAGAAGGCATCCCCAGTTGATTCATCAAAATTTCAAAACTATTTGACATTCATTTTCCTCACATTATTCTTCTACTATTTTACCATATTTAGAGGTATTTTCTAAAGACAAAAGGAAGCCACTAAGTGACTTCCTTCTAGAGTGAGAACTGATTAGTCTTCACCTTTGTTTTTCTTAATGATTTCTTCTTGTACTGACTTAGGTACATCTTCGTAGTGGTCAAATACCATCATGAATGTACCACGTCCTTGAGATGCAGAACGAAGAACTGTTGCGTAACCGAACATTTCAGCAAGTGGAACGTAAGCACGAACGATTTGGCTGTTACCGTGTGCTTCCATACCATCTACACGTCCACGACGAGCAGTTACGTGACCCATAACATCACCAAGGTTTTCTTCTGGAACAGTGATTGTTACAAGCATCATTGGCTCAAGGATAGCTGGTTGTGCTGATTTAGCAGCTTCTTTAAGAGCAAGTGAAGCCGCGATCTTGAAGGCAGTTTCAGATGAGTCGACATCGTGGTATGAACCATCGTAAAGCTTAGCTTTAACGTCAACCATTGGGTAACCTGCAAGAACACCGTTAGCCATAGATTCTACCAAACCTTTTTCAACCGCTGGGATAAATTCACGAGGAACCACACCACCGACGATTGCGTTTTCAAATTCGAATCCTTTACCTTCTTCGTTTGGAGTAAATTCAATCCATACATCACCGAATTGACCTTTACCACCAGACTGACGTTTGAAGAATCCACGTGCTTGAGTAGAAGCGCGGAATGTTTCACGGTAAGATACTTGAGGAGCACCTACGTTCGCTTCAACTTTGAACTCACGACGCATACGGTCAACAAGGACGTCAAGGTGAAGCTCACCCATACCAGAGATAACTGTTTCACCAGTTTCAACGTTTGTTTCAACGCGGAATGTTGGATCTTCTTCAGCCAATTTTTGAAGGGCAATACCCATCTTATCTTGGTCAGCTTTAGATTTTGGCTCAACCATCAATTGGATAACTGGTTCTGGAACGTTGATTGACTCAAGGATGATTTTAGCTTTTTCATCTGTCAATGAGTCACCAGTTGTAGTATCTTTCAAACCAACGGCAGCAGCGATATCACCTGAGTAAACAGTGTCAATTTCTTGACGGCTGTTAGCGTGCATTTGAAGGATACGTCCGATACGTTCACGTTTACCTTTAGAAGTGTTCAATACGTATGAACCTGATTGAAGAACACCTGAGTAAACACGGAAGAATGTCAAACGACCTACGAATGGGTCTGTCATGATTTTGAAGGCAAGAGCTGCAAATGGCTCTTCATCAGATGCTGGACGAGTTTCTTCTTCGTCTGTATCTGGGTTGATACCTTTGATTGCTGGGATGTCAAGTGGGCTTGGAAGGTAGTCGATAACCGCATCAAGCATCAATTGAACACCTTTGTTTTTGAAGGCAGAACCACACAATACTGGGAAGAATTCAACGTTGATAGTCGCTTTACGGATACCAGCTTTCAATTCTTCGTTAGTGATTTCTTCACCTTCGAGGTATTTCATCATCAATTCTTCGTCAGTTTCAGCAACTGCTTCGATCAATTTTTCACGGTATTCTTGAGCTTGGTCAAGGTATTCAGCTGGAATATCTTCTTCAAGGATATCTGTACCAAGGTCGTTAGTATAGATTTCAGCTTTCATCTTGATCAAGTCGATGATACCACGGAAGTCATCTTCAGAACCGATTGGCAATTGGATTGGGTGTGCATTTGCTTG
Organism: Streptococcus mitis; assembly: GCF_023109235.1. Taxonomy (GTDB): domain Bacteria; phylum Bacillota; class Bacilli; order Lactobacillales; family Streptococcaceae; genus Streptococcus; species Streptococcus mitis_DA. Next base: position 7,224 of record NZ_JALDUC010000015.1, on the reverse strand, counting down.
AAGACGATCGTGAAGTGTGCTTACAGAGTAAAGGAAGTCAGCACCGATTTTGTCCATTTTGTTGGCAAATACGATACGTGGAACTCCGTACTCAGTTGCTTGACGCCAAACTGTTTCAGTTTGAGGCTCAACACCTGATTGTGAGTCAAGAACGGTAACCGCACCATCCAATACACGAAGAGAACGTTGTACTTCGATTGTGAAGTCCACGTGTCCTGGTGTGTCGATGATGTTTACGCGGTGGTTGTTCCATTGAGCTGTTGTCGCAGCAGATGTGATAGTGATACCACGTTCTTGCTCTTGCTCCATCCAGTCCATTTGTGACGCACCTTCGTGAGTTTCACCGATTTTGTGGATTTTACCAGTGTAGTAAAGAATACGCTCAGTAGTTGTTGTTTTACCAGCATCGACGTGAGCCATGATACCGATATTACGAGTTTTTTCAAGTGAAAATTCGCGTGCCATGAGGTTTGTTTCTCCTATTTATTTTTGATTTCTATTCTATTATAACACGATTTTAATAAAAACGGATAGGCAGGACCTACCCGTTCTCAATGTTTTCATGCTATTGTTGGTTTCAACTTACGAGATGGTAAGTTGAGTTGAACTCGGGCTAAAGTTAATTAGCCGATTTGAGCCGGAACGGGATGCTGTGTGAAAAAGATAAACTTCCTTGTATTCGTCGAATACTGCGTCAGTTTCCTATTTTCACCTTGCATCCTTACCGTTCCTAGCATCATGATATAGTTGAGCTCAAGCTAAAAGTCTGGAGAAAAAGATGAATCTCATTGGTTGCAATCGCAACCTGCTTCGATTCCCTATTTTCTCTGGGACTTTCTTAACGCTTTCGCATCCTATCTTACCAACGGAAGTGTGCGAATGCACGGTTAGCTTCAGCCATACGGTGAGTGTCTTCACGTTTCTTAACAGCTGCACCAGTGTTGTTAGCAGCATCCAAGATTTCTTTTGCAAGACGGTCTTGCATTGTGTGTTCACCACGAAGACGAGCGATTGTTACCAACCAACGAAGTCCAAGTGTTGTACGACGTTCTGGACGAACTTCAACTGGGACTTGGTAGTTAGAACCACCAACACGACGTGCACGTACTTCAAGTACAGGCATGATGTTTTCCATAGCTGTTTCAAATACTTCAAGTGCATCGTTACCAGTAGCTTCTTTGATTTGCTCAAAAGCACCGTAAACGATTGAAGCAGCTGTACCACGTTTACCGTCAAGCATAACGCGGTTGATAAGACGAGTAACTAGTTGTGAATTGTAAAGCGGATCTGGCAATACGTCACGTTTTGGAGCTCTATTTTTACGACTCATTTCTCTTTATCCCCTTTCCTTATGCTTTTGGACGTTTAGTACCGTATTTAGAACGGCCTTGTTTACGATCGTTAACACCTGCAGTATCAAGTGCACCACGGACGATATGGTAACGTACCCCTGGAAGGTCTTTTACACGTCCACCACGAAGAAGAACCACGCTGTGCTCTTGCAAGTTGTGTCCGATACCTGGGATGTAGGCAGTAACTTCGATAAGGTTGCTCAAACGTACACGAGCGAATTTACGAAGGGCTGAGTTAGGTTTTTTAGGTGTCATTGTTCCAACACGAGTTGCAACACCACGTTTTTGTGGTGAAGAAACATTTGTTTGAACTTTTTTATGACTGTTGTAACCAACGTTCAAAGCTGGTGATTTAGATTTTTCTACTTTTGATTTACGCGGTTTGCGAACCAATTGGTTAATTGTAGGCATCTACATTCTCCTGTGTTTTTTTATTTTTGGTGATGATACACTTGGTGACAGCTATCATCTGTGTGTACTTTTGCAACATTTGTCAGCACGTCCCTGTACACTCTTGAGAGACCAAAAGTAAAAAGTACCGTCTATTATTGTAACAAAATTTTCACCTCATTGTCAAGATATTTTTCTTTTTTCTTATTAATTTTAGCTCGGGGGGTAACTTCTCAAAGTAACTTCCACTTGGCTGGTCAAAGCACTGCTTTGAGGTTGTAGATAAGACTGACAAAGTCAGCCACATATATAATCCAAGGTGAAGCTTACGTGGTTTGAAGAAATTTTCGAAGAGTATTAGACGAAACAAAAAGGAGGAAACTAGCCTCCTCCTCAAGATACAAATTATTTCTTTGAATCACTTCAATTTTAGCAAATAATAGTTTCCTATATATTACAATATCACAACCAACCAGATTCTTTCGCGATATTAGCTGCCTCTGTTCGATTACCTGCATCTAGTTTTGAAAGAATATTGGTGACATAGTTTCGGACTGTTCCGTTGGATAGATAAAGTTTGTCTGCAATTTCTTGGTTAGAGAAGCCCTGAGCAATTCCCTTTAAAACTGCGATTTCTTGTTCTGTTAATGGATTGGGATGCGTCATCACCACTTCCATCAATTCAGGCGAATACTCCTTGCGCCCCTCTAGGACGGTGTGCAAGGTATGCATGAGGTCTGCAATGCTTCTTTCTTTTAATACATAAGCATCTACTCCAGCCTTGACCGCACGTTCAAAATACCCTGGGCGCTTGAAGGTTGTCACTACAACCACCTTTGTTTCAAGCTTTTCTGCTCGTATCCACTCCAAGACTTCAAGACCTGTCTTAACAGGCATTTCTACGTCAAGGATGGCGATATCTACAGACTCCTTTTCTAATAGTTGGATTGCTTCTTGCCCATTCTTGGCTTGAAGGACAGACTCCACGTCCGATTGAAGCGTGAGCAATTGACACATAGCATCTCGTAACATACTTTGATCTTCTGCGACTAATACTTTCATCTACTTTCTCTCCTTATAAGCTAGTCGAACCTGAACTTCTGTCAGTTGTTTTTGACTAATCACCTTTACCTCTCCCGAAAATGGAAGGACACGTTCTCGGACTGTATGGAGCTCATTCCCACTTATAGAAGTAAAACCACAACCATCATCTCTTACTGTTAAAATGAATTCTTTTTCTGTCCGTTCTAATCTTAAGTAAGCTTTAGACGCTTTAGCATGCTTGATAATATTGGTCACTAACTCAAGCAAAATCATGGAAGCCGTTGACTCCAATTCCTGAGTTAGGCTAGCTGTATCTAGTTGATTAGCTATTTCAACCTCAATTCCAGCAATTTCTAACATCTTTTTGACAGTTTCAAGTTCTGATGCTAAGGTCCGTGATTTCAGATTTTCCACAATGGTTCGCACTTCATTCATGGAATCCTTGCTTATCTGGTGAATTTCTTTTAATTCCTTTTCCACCTGTGGATAAGCCTCCATCTGAAACAACTGCAAGGCTAAATCTGTCTTGACACTAAGCATAGCAAAGGTGTGTCCCAGACTATCATGCAAATCCTGACCGATACGATTGCGCTCATTTTCTGCCAGCAATAGATTTATCTGGGCATTTTGCTTAGCCTGAGCTTCTTTCAAATCCTCCACAATCCGAATCCGAACCAATCCAAAAGTCATTAAATCGACAAAAGTAAGAATTACAAGTAGATAGAATAGAAACTCAACTTCGATTCTCTGAAAAATCAACAGTTGGCCCACAACAAGGACTTGAGCAAGAAGAAAAGTCCAGACATGTAAAGACTTTAAACTACGTACGCCAAAATGATAACTTAAGAGGTTAGAAAGGAAAAAGAAGAACCAGATATAATTAACAGCAACAAAGGCAGTATTCCCAACTACATAAGTCAGCATGAGACCCCAATATAGCCAAGATAGGCACTGGCTCTTAGTTGTTAAAACACCCAAATATGCCACTACAAATAGAATATCAATGAATAAATGCCAGGCAGAAAGCCATCCAGTCACTACAGGTAGGATGGGGAAAATCATAAAAATTAAACTGGCCCAAAACATATAATGTATGCTTTTCAGTCTTTCAAGCATTAAGCATTCTCCTTATGACCTTGAAGGTAAATGGTCAAACCAAACAAAACTGCTGAAAAAACAAGTAGATAAACTGTGGCTGATAGATTGATGCTACCCTCGTTTAAGAAGGTCTTGAGCAACTCCATCAACTGATAAGTTGGTAGACACTTCCCGATTGCTTGCATCCAGTCTGGAAATAAAGAGATGGGCATCCAGAGTCCGCCTAAAACAGCCAAGCCTAGATAGAGAAGATTGCCCACGACAGACATCAGCTGACTAGAAGGCAAGAGTGTCAAGGTCAAGCCAAGCGCTACAAAAGCTACACTTCCTACTATCAGCAAGAGCGCAGCCCCAATCCAGCTTCCTAAAGGCATATCCACACCTCTGACCAAGTGCCCAACTGAGAAAACAACCAGGATTGAGACCAGATAATCAACCATCATACTTGTTATCTTTGATAGATAATATTCTACCATATTTACCGGAGTATGGCGCAATGTTTTCTGCCAGTTGTTGATTTTATCTGTATGTAAAACAGCTGGGAATGAGAAGATAGCTGTCGACATCATGGAAAAGGCAGTCATAGAGATGAGGTAATCACGCATAAAATTCGCGGGTCCACCTGGTGTGTCCTGGTACATGCCTGAAAAGAATAAATAGAAGGCTGTCGGCATCCCTACAGATAATAGATAATAGACTAATTGTCGTTTGGTCAATAGAAATTCTATCTTGTTTAGTGCGATCCATCGTTTCATCTTAGTCATCTCCCTTTTGTGTTTCTTCAAAGATTGTATCCAACAAGCTACGATTATTGACTTCAATTTCTTGAATCCTACATCCTGCTTGCACTAACAGTTGCCAAAAAGCATCCGCTTCACGTGTAACTACTTGCAAAGCATCTTGTTTTTGTGACCAGTTTTCAACCAAGTTAGACTGCTCAATGACTTCCTTGTATGCTAGAGGAAGGATAAAGTGCTTTTCAATCTCCTCACTGCGCATGGCTAGAGGTGTTGTATCGCGAATCAACTCTCCCTTATTCAAGACCAAGATTCGGTCCGCTGTATGCTCTACCTCTTCGATATAATGGGAGGAATAGAGAATGGTAACTCCCTTAGCTTTTAGTTCCTGAACAATTTCCCAAAAGCGTTGACGAGTTGAAGTATCCATGGCAGCAGTTGGTTCATCTAAAAAGACAAGCTTTGGACGCCCAATCAAGGTCAAGACAAAAGAGAAGAGACGCTTTTGCCCACCTGACAATTTTTCTGCCAATTGTTCTTTTTGTTGCTTGCCAAACTGCAATAGTTGATCGATTTCCTGGTTACTCAAGGGATTTGGATAGATGCGTTGAAAGAAAGCAATCAACTCTTTGACCTTTAATTTCTGAACGATGACATTTTCTTGAGGCAGGTAGGATCTTGTGTAGTCTAACTGAGAACTCGTCACTGACAAGCCTTGGATGGATACTTGACCGCTGGTGACCAGTTTATCTCCAAGCAAACAGTCCAAGAGTGTTGTCTTTCCAGCACCATTGGGCCCAATCAAGGCGACGCATTCACCTTCAGCTACCTCAAAGGAAATATCCTTCAAAATAGCCTTGCCCTTGATGTTTTTATTTAGGCTTTCTACCTTAATCATGTTCATGATATTCTCCTTTCAGCCACTCCTTTCCCATAGGAAAGGCGATAAAAATCATAAATCCTAGTCCCCAGGCACCACGGATGAATTGGTGAAGGAAGGCTTGATCAAACCAACCTGTAAACATTTCTACCAACCATACCACTAGTGATAGTCCAATAAAAAGATAGAGAAACGCTTTTTTCATTTTTCAAACTCCTTTTTCACATCTGAGACTAATTTCAAACCTTCTCGGATAAGCCAGGACATCATTCCAAATCCTGCAAATAGCTCCCAAGGAAAATGATAGAAATCTTCATCCAATCCTGAGAACATGAGATAAGTCATGACTCCTGCTGCTACTAGACTCACTGCGACAATCATTTTATTCTTCATCTCTTTTTCCTCCATTTCATACTTTAATTATAGTCTTTTGAAATTAGAGGGGCTAGATTCTTCTGTCACTAGGAAATATGACAAATGTCATAAAAATTCTGTTCAAAACAAGCAAGATACACTATACAATAAAACATAACGTAGAAAAGAATCTATAATTATTTCCTTATAGCAGCAATTTTTATAACATTGAAACATATATTATAGGTTCAACAAAAACTCTTCTATTGCTTTATTAAGAATTAATAAGAGTTATAAAATCTATTAAATTTCAATGTGTATAATTAACTACCATATTTATTAAACAGGGTAGAAAACAAAAAAGTATACTATGATTTTCATTGAAAATCATAGTATAAAATGAATTACTGAAATTCAAAAAAAGAGAGAAGTAAACTGATTCTCTCTTAATATATATATAATATCTAGTTAAAACAAAAAAGATACGCTTACGTATCTCTGTAATGTATCGGGAAGACAGGATTCGAACCTGCGACACCTTGGTCCCAAACCAAGTACTCTACCAAGCTGAGCTACTTCCCGAGTTAAATAGAAAAATGCACCCTAGAGGAGTCGAACCTCTAACCGCCTGATTCGTAGTCAGGTACTCTATCCAGTTGAGCTAAGGGTGCTCATTAGTTTATGCCGAGGACCGGAATCGAACCGGTACGATCGTTACCAATCGCAGGATTTTAAGTCCTGTGCGTCTGCCAGTTCCGCCACCCCGGCCTCTCTAAGCGAACGACGGGATTCGAACCCGCGACCCCCACCTTGGCAAGGTGGTGTTCTACCACTGAACTACGTTCGCACTGTTTTCTTCTATCTAAAAATGCCGGCTACATGACTTGAACACGCGACCCTCTGATTACAAATCAGATGCTCTACCAACTGAGCTAAGCCGGCTCATTTATTTTATCTTAATGCGGGTTAAGGGACTTGAACCCCCACGCCGTTAAGCGCCAGATCCTAAATCTGGTGCGTCTGCCAATTCCGCCAAACCCGCATATATGACCCGTACTGGGCTCGAACCAGTGACCCATTGATTAAAAGTCAATTGCTCTACCAACTGAGCTAACGAGTCTAAAATAACTTCCGTTATCTTAAACGGTCCCGACGGGAATCGAACCCGCGATCTTCGCCGTGACAGGGCGACGTGATAACCGCTACACTACGGGACCTTTGGGAGTTAACGGGATCGAACCGCTGACCCTCTGCTTGTAAGGCAGATGCTCTCCCAGCTGAGCTAAACTCCCTAGAGCTAAGCGACTTCCATATCTCACAGGGGGCAACCCCCAACTACTTCCGGCGTTCTAGGGCTTAACTTCTGTGT